>JBATMM010000384.1:0-3946 GCA_049289835.1 Saprospiraceae bacterium
TTCAGAGGAAGAAAAAAAGGAGATTCGTGATATTTTGAAGTGATGATACTTCTAAACGTTTTGCGACTACCGGAATAATTAATCGATAAAAAACTGAACTTCATCTGTTAGAATGCAACCTTTGAAAATTTGGAAATGTCTTTTCAAAACATGACCAGTACTTTTGAATACACTTGTACGTTTAGGATTGATTAAGTCAATATAAAATTGTTCATTATGAAAACAATCCATTTCTCTTACATTGCTTTTGCACTCATTTTAATTGTAGCCTGTAATTCATCCAGATCAACCACTTCTTCAGGCAAAACAGGTTCGCCTGATAAAATGGAAAATCTGAATCCGGCTGTTGATCTCGCTGATCATCTCAGAAGAATTCCGGGTGTGCAGGTTACTGGTAGTGGGAGCAGTGCGCGTGCTACTATCCGTGGGATGGCATCTTTTAACAGTGACAGCGAGCCATTGTATGTTATCAACGGAACCCCAATAAATGGTGGATTGGCTACTGCAAGTTCAATGATATCTGTTGTAGATATTAAATCTGTACGAGTGCTTAAGACACCAAGCGAAACGTCATTCTACGGTATTCGTGGATCAAACGGAGTCATTGTCATTCAGTTGAAACAGTAAAAGCGAAAAACGAAAAGTGAAAAACGAAAAGTTCATTTTTCATTTATCCTGTTTTGCAAATACTTTCTTCAATAAGTCTGTGGTACGGCTGCTTACATCAGTTCGTATGACGAGTTCTTTTTGAGCCACCATGGCGAAAAGACCATCAAGAGCTTTTTCTGTCACATACTCATCAAGTTTTGGATTGACTTTTTCAACCAGCGGAATTTTATTATAAGCATTGATCGCATCTGCCCAATATTGAATGGCGTTAAATTTATTAAGTGATGTGACGATCACAGGTTGGAATTTTTGGTAGAGAGGAGAATACGTTTTGGTGTGTAGATATTGTGTTGCTGCATCCTTAGGTCCGAGTAAGATGTTCAGTGCATCATCAAATGTCATTTCTTTAATCGCATCTACGAAAATGGGAGCGGCAGATTTCGCAGCATCTTCGGCGGCATGATTCAGTTTTTCAACAATTACATTTTCGAGATCGCTGAATCCGGGAATGATTTTAAGCCGGTTAGTAACTCTTCTTGCTTCTTCAGGAAGTAAAATCTTATAAGGGCTTTTGAAATAACCATCGCGTTGTGACAATAGATTCGCTCCTTCATTAATACCGAATTCAAGAGCTTGTTTCAAACCGGAACCTATTTCAGCAGTAGTGGGCTCACTGAGTACTTGTTTCAGTGTATCACATGAAGGAAGTAAAACAGCAAAGAATAAAGAAAAAATAATGATCCGGTTTTGCATAAGAAAAGGCTTTTAATGATAAGTGCCTTATGCTTAACGCTAAAAGATCATTTGAGTTTATAAGTGATCTGGGCGCTTTGCACAGGCCCGCCGAGTTCGGGTTTCATTTTGTGCAGGACAACAACGATATTCTTCAATTTTGGAAAGGTCTTTTTGATTTCATGTGCTATCCGGAAAGCCACAGTCTCAATCAGCTTACAGGGTTCTTCCATGACATCATTACAGATCCGGTAGATGATTTCATAGTTTATCGTTTGATGTAAATCATCGTCAAGTGCTGCGCCATCAATATTGGTTTCTATGGTGACATCAACCATATAATTGTTGCCTCTCGTCCGCTCATGGGTATAATAGCCATGATGGGCATAAAAGGACATTCCATCTAATTTAATTTTGGCCATGCCGGGGATGTTTGGGAGGGTGTAAGATAGTTACTGTTTTGGCCCCTAAATCCCCTAATCCTTCGACCTGCCTTGCTCAACCTATAACTACAGCTCAGGAACCGGGGGCTTTCATCTTTACTTTTCATGAGGATTATTAATGTAAGCTATCAGACCCGTGTTCCGACCACTGAGTTCTTAGTTATCTTTGCGATCCAATTAAAACTTATATGATGGAGGTGAAGACCAGTGTTAAGACGGACCAGTACCAGGGTCATGATTATTATAATATCGATGAATTGCTCAGCCAGGATCATTTGTTGGCAAGGGAAGCCGTCAGAGCCTGGGTAAAACAGGAAGTGAGTCCTATTATTGAAGATTATTCTAACAGGGCTGCATGTCCGACTCATTTATTTAAAGGGCTGGCAGAAATTGGGGCTTTTGGGCCAAGTCTACCTGTAGAATATGGCGGTGGAGGAATGGATGAGATCGCCTATGGCATCATCATGCAGGAATTGGAGAGAGGAGATTCAGGGGTGAGGTCGATGGCTTCAGTTCAGGGATCGCTGGTCATGTATCCCATATTCAAATATGCTTCTGAACCGCTTCGTAAAAAATATCTTCCGAAGCTCGGAGCCGGGGAGTTGATCGGGTGTTTTGGGCTTACAGAACCTGATCACGGGTCCAATCCAAGTGGAATGGTCACAAAAATCGTTGATGACGGGGATTCCTATATATTAAATGGAGCTAAGATGTGGATTACGAACAGTCCTGTATCGGATCTGGCCGTGGTCTGGGCAAAAGATGAGGAAGATAAGATCAGAGGTATGATCGTGGAAAGTGATTGGGGAGGTTTCTCAGCTCCTGAAATTCATGGAAAATGGTCTCTTAGGGCTTCAATCACAGGTGAATTGGTTTTTGAAGATGTGAGGGTTCCCAAGACACATGTTTTTCAGGACGTGAAGGGATTGAAAGGGCCTTTGGCATGTCTCTCAAAAGCCAGATATGGCATCGCGTGGGGAGCTATCGGAGCAGCACTTGATTGTTATGATAGTGCACTTCGTTATTCTAAAGAACGTGAGCAGTTCGGAAGGCCTATCTGTGGTTTTCAGCTTACACAGAAGAAACTGGCCGAAATGATCACTGAGATTACAAAAGCTCAGCTACTGGCCTGGCGATTGGGTACATTGGCTAATGTCGGAAAAGCTACGCCTGCACAGATATCAATGGCAAAACGGAATAACGTCCATATGGCGCTTGAAATAGCCCGGGAAGCCCGTCAAATCCATGGCGGTATGGGGATCACTAATGAATATCCCATCATGAGGCATATGATGAATCTTGAAACTGTGCTCACTTATGAAGGAACACATGACATTCACCTCCTGATCACAGGCCAGGATATCACAGGGCTGAATGCTTTTTCTTAATAAAAACATAAGCAGGTTGAAAATATGTAGATAGATACACCACTGTGGTCTAATAAAACGTTCAAAGCATTGTCTTTAAGCCACATTTGAATTAATTTTTCAGTATCGGATGATAAATTCAGAAAGGCATATAAAATCAAGCATGCGTTATACCCATTTTCTATTTTCTTTTTTTCTGTTTATTTCTTTCTCCTTGCGGATCAAAGCACAGGAGGTCATCACCCTTCAAAATCCTTCATTTGAGGATATGCCCCGTGCGGGCACAGCGTATACTCCTGCCATAAAAGGCTGGAATGATTGCGGTCTGTCAAAATTTCCGGGCGAAACTCCTCCTGATATTCACCCGGTACCGGTAATTGCCTGGGAAGTGACAAAACTTGCAATTGACGGCCAAACCTATCTGGGCATGGTCGTGAGATATAATGATACGTATGAATCTCTTTCACAGGCATTATCATCTCCTTTGCAGGGAGGTATTTGTTACACATTTTCAGCATTCTTGTCCCGGTCAGATCAATATAAAAGCGCGACGAAGACCTCCGCCCTTGAAAACTTTGTAAGACCTGCAGTATTGCAAATCTGGGGAGGAAATTCTTTTTGTGATAAAGCGGAATTGCTCGGAGAATCTCCTGCAGTAGCCAATTCGGATTGGAAACTTTTTAAATTTTTATTCCATCCTCAGCAATCGCATAAATACATTACCATAGAAGCCTTTTATAAAACTCCAATACTGGAAGCGTATAACGGACATATACTGGTTGATGGATTGTCTGA
>JBATMM010000385.1:0-5891 GCA_049289835.1 Saprospiraceae bacterium
TGACTGGAGTTCCATTCCACATGCGCATTCCACTCAGCAGATTGGTGATCAGTTTGTCAAGGCCAATAAATATTTAGTGATGAAAGTACCGTCGGTGATCGTGCCGGGAGAATTTAATTATCTGATCAATCCGAATCATAAAGACATGAAAAGTGTAAAGATTAAATCAAAAGAACCTTTCAATTTTGACAAGAGGTTATTTCAAAAATAGTTATGATGCGATACAAGAGCCCCATCCGGGCGGAATATCTGTAGAAACACAGCACATAAGATTTTTTTGAGCTCCATCAGAGCGATATATTGAATCCCGCGATTGCAGAGATTCCAGTATTTTTAAAATTGATTTTAACCACTACCAAATGGAAAAAGCATGAATATTCTTCCCTTCAAAAATTTGTCGTTCAGATCAGAACTTAAACCCACTGAAATCATTGAACGTATGCAGGCCGTGACAGAAGCTGAAAAATTTATACGGATTCCTATATTCAATGATACGGAAACCAAATTGTATGAAGGCGAGATCACGGATCAGCATTTTAGTATCCGAAGACTTATCAAATATCGCAATTCATTTCTTCCAAGAATAAAAGGTGAAATCATCACCGAGAGCAATAGGACAAGGATAGAAGTCAGGATGCGTTTGCACATCGTCATCATCATATTCGTCATCTTCTGGTGCACAATGGTGGGCATTGGATGTTTTGTATTTTTATTGCTTTCGATCAGGGATGGAAAGTTGAACCCGTTTATTCTTGTTCCCTTGATGATGTTGATCTTTGGGTATGGGGTGACGGTAGTGGCGTTTAATTATGAATGTAATAAATCACAAAAGGATCTTGAGCAAATATTTGGAGCGTAAGATGCGCAATAATTGATGTACACAACCTGCTTTTGTCCAATTCAAAAGAATTATTAACAACAAATGTCCAGCGAATGATACATCAAACTATGACATTATCTACTGGCAGAAAAAGAAAGACCTTTCAAAAGCTTTCAATGAAATAGAACAAAGCTTATCAGATGCACTAGCTATCAAATTTGAAAGTGTAAAAAGTCATGAGCTTGTAAATATTCTTTCAATTAAGCAGAATAGAGAATTCGTAAAGAACGCAGACGCGATAGAAGAAGGGGCTTACAAAGCCTATACATCAATACAAACTTTTATTTCTATGCTTGAAGACAAGACAAATGCGTTTTACATTCTTGACACATCTATGCAAAATAAATTTATATACAACAAGGGAATAGGATATACCAAGATGAATCAAAGTACTTCATCCGAACTTTTAGAATTTTTAACTCATCAGGGGATAAGTGTGACAACAGAGAAGAGAAAGATCACATTGTATGAAATCAATAAGATTAAACCATAGTGTCCCTGCACTACATTTTAGTGACAGCTCATTTCGTGCCAGATATATTTACTTAATACATCTCAATTTCACACTTTTGGGTGAACACTCCTCCCCCAATACTTCTGTTCTTTGAAGCTATAATCAACTATAGCTCTCCCGATGAAAAAATTTCTTACACTCCTCTGTTTCGCCCTTACCACTTGTAGCCTTTTCTCTCAGGATTGGGTTCGTCAACATCCCTTTGCAGGCTTTGCACCTCTGCATACGATCACTTTCGACAGTGATGGCAATGGATGGGCAGCGGGTCAGCAAAGTCTGATCATTCATACATCCGACGGTGGAGAGATATGGACAGTGCAGAAAAAAGGACTTCCCGTCGATGCTACATTCGAAGCTATAGAGATAGTGCCCGGAACAAATGCACAGGTCGTACTTGCAGGAGGTCCAAATGTATTCATCTCTAAAGATGGCGGTGAGACCTGGTCGTCAGCAGGTCTGCCTGAAGGTCTCGACGCCGTAAGTCGCATCCAGGCTTTCGACACGCAACACTGGATCGCAAGCGGAGTAGCAAGAGGCGCTAAGACATCTGATGGAGGCCAATCATGGACATACTTCGCTATGCCCGACAATAGTGCCCGAGGCACATGGTTCAATGATATGAATAACGGATGGACCGGCAGCGGACCATTCAATGCAAACCAAATATTTAAAACAACAAATGGCGGTGTAGATTGGGTGCTGGCAGATGATGATATCTATCCGATCATCACGGATATCTCGATGATAAATACGCAAACCGGATTTATGTCTGCACGCGATTTTATGTATAAGACCACAGATGGCGGAGCTACATGGAATCAACTGCATATCGATGCACAACCCAGTCTGACAAAAATGCACGTGGTGTCAGAAGATACTATATGGTCAGGTCTGAATAATGGCTTTGTCTTTTTCACACTCAACGGCGGCGTCGACTGGGAACAGATCAATCCAAACCTCATCAACAGCAATCAGGTGCTCGATGTTTTTGCAACTGCTGATGGCCGCGCATGGATTCCGGGTAAGTATGCTTCTATGCAATACACTTCTGACAATGGTCAGACATGGAAAGATCAGACACCAGGCTCGAAGAATAGTTTATTCGATGTTGAATTCAAAAATAATACAGGCGTTGCAGTTGGTTCTGATGGAATCATTCTATTGACCACTGACGGTGGTGCTATCTGGGAAAATATAGGATATGATCCACAATCGACATATCTGTCATTATCATTATACACGGCTCCGGGACAAGGGCACGTCTATCTCGGCAGTACGAATGGGCATGTACTGCACAGATCATTGACAGATACGCAGTGGGAATCTATCGGAGATAACCTGGGTGATATCAACACTATATATGCATTGAGTAATCAGGTAATCTTAGCAGGTACATTTGATCATATCATGCGCACGACTGATGGTGGATTGCATTGGGATCCTGTCGCATCAACATCTTACTTTGTCGGTAAATTTGCATTTCCAAATACACAGACCGGTTACGCAGCGATTGAAGATGGCAGAATATTAAAATCACTTGATGGTGGTGCTACGTGGAATCCTATTTTGCAAAAAGGATCAGGATATAAATTCACCGGAATTGATTTTCAGGATGTCATGAATGGTTGGGCAGTTGCTGAATTAAAAGATTCTGTTTTTACGACTAAAGATGGTGGTATCACCTGGAAATCTTACAAGCTTCCTTACAATACATTCTGGCAGGATGTTGAGTTTATGGATAAGGATACCGGATATATCTCAGGTGGCAGTGCAGGAAGTGGAATAATCCTCAGAACTGTCAATGGAGGCGAGAAATGGACATTGAGTTTTAATGAATCTGAACGTCTCAACAAGATGTTTGTAAGACCGGGAGAAGATTATGTGTGGGTGGTCGGATTCGGTGGCAATATTCTGCACTTCTCTCCATGTGCTGTGACTCCTGAAATCTCTGATCTGACAGGTGATGCTACTCCATGTATGGGCAGTATCGCAACTTATGAGGTTAGTTCATCGGGAGCGACTTTGTTTTCATGGACAGTGCCTGCAGGATGGACCATTATTGGGAATGATAACAGTGCTCGTGTTGAAGTTCTTGTTGGGCCTGGCAGTGGTATGATGACTATTCATGGTGCAAACACATGCGGTACACAGACAAATCAACTTACGATCAATGTTTCACCTCTTGTTGTTGGGCAGGTTTCCATTACAGAACTTTCAGGTTCACTCAGTACTACAATTGGTGGTACGACTTATCAATGGTTACAGGATGGAGAAGAAATTTCAGGAGCAACAAGTTCGTCTTTCACGCCTATGAATACCGGAACATTTTCTTTGATCGTCACTTTTCCAAATGGATGTACAGCGACTTCGAATGAGATCTTTGTGATGGTGTCAGGTGTGCGTGAAGTTGAGAAACAAAACATACAACTTTATCCGAATCCGGTGAAAGATTTTCTCAGTGTGCAAATTGAAAGCAGCAGAACTATTCAAACAATAAAAATATATGATAGCAATGGTTATGTTGTTTCGACGATTGAAAATGAATCGGGACAAATCGATGTAAGTGATTTAGTAACTGGTGTATACTTTGTCCAGGCGACGACGCAGGATGATGTCATTGTTGGCAGGTTTGTCAGAAGGTAAGCACAAAAAGTCCTCCATTAAAATGTGGATTTACACACAAAGTCGTACGTAAAAATGTAGTTTTCTACATAAAGTCGTACGTAAAAGTGTATATTTATGTCGCAATGAAGCGAAAGGAAGTCATATTTCTTACCGAATGGAAGTCAAAAAAAGAACGCAAACCATTGATTATCAGTGGTGTAAGACAAGTTGGAAAAACCTGGCTTCTCAAAGAATTTGCAAGACTGGAGTTTAAAAATTATGCTTATCTCAATTTTGAATCAGATGAATCCTTAAAAACCATTTTTGAAGGAGGATTTGACTTGCCCAGAATCCTTTCAGCCATTGAGATTATTACAAGCATAAAAATAGAACCAGGTGTAACATTACTCGTCTTTGATGAAATACAAGAGGCGCCAAAAGCACTACTGGCACTGAAATATTTTTACGAACAGCTACCACAACTTCATATAGTATGTGCAGGTTCTCTCTTAGGAATTGCACTGGGGAAGAAAACTTCGTTCCCTGTAGGAAAGGTTGAGTTCCTACATCTCTACCCACTTAACTTTCCGGAATATTTGGAAGCTATTGGTCAGGGTGTACTTAAAGAAGCTTTGGCAAATCAGGACTGGACACTATTACAAACATTTAATAAGAAACTCATTGCATTGCTCAGAGAATACTATTACATCGGTGGCATGCCTGAAGTCGTAGCTTCATTTATCAGCAATCATGATTTTACAATAGCAAGGACCATTCAGAAGAATATACTTCGCACATATGAATTAGATTTTTCAAAACATGCTTCTTCTTCAATCGTGCCACGAATCCGCATGTTATGGAATTCCATCCCGGGTCAACTATCTAAAGAAAATAAAAAATTCCTTTACAAGGCTGTGAAACCCGGAGCCCGATCCAAAGATTATGAATTGGCGTTGTATTGGCTCATCGATGCCGGATTGGTATATCGCATCCATAATCTTACAGCAGTGCGGCTACCCCTAAAAGCCTATGAAGACATCACCTCTTTCAAATTGTTTATTCTCGACCTGGGCTTATTAGGTGCAATGGTAGATCTCGATGTGAAAATCCTTCTGGACGAACACCAGATACTCAAAGAATACAAAGGATCACTGACTGAACAATATGTAATGCAGCAATTGAAATCACAACGTCAATCTGAATGCTACTACTACTCCCCATCAAATCAACAGTCAGAGATTGATTTTGTCTTTGAATGCAACTCCAGCATCTGGCCTCTTGAAGCGAAAGCTGAGGAAAATCTTCAAGCCAAGAGCCTGAAAATATTTTATGACTTATATCATCCGATCACTGCATTTCGTACGTCAATGTCCGGGTATAGAGCGCAGGATTGGCTGACGAATATTCCGCTTTATGCAATTAATGAGATTTTTGCAATCGCGCAGAATAAGGTAACCACGAAATAAATAAAAGGTCACATTGAACATTCATTAAAATACTAAGTTGAATTATTTTGTCGGTGGTCTTTGGTCCATGGTCTTTTCTTCCATGAATACCCTGACTTTCCCGGTAATTTATTCCAAATAGCATCATGCAAAACCCTGAATTTTCAGTCATTAAGAAACAACCCATGCATTTCCCCGTTCTCTTGATATTACATTCAACATAAACTATTCAATATAGCAGGAGCCTTACAATTCATTTCATATTTAATTGTAATCCTATGTTGACCTGTCAAATCCTAAAAAAATCTCTGCTATTTTCTACACTGTTTCTGATGTCTTTCTTCAGCTTCATAAGTTGCAATGGTGATCAGAAAGTGATAACCACGGAAGCATCTCTTGTACCTGGAAAACCAGATGTCGATCTGACAAAAGAAAGCGATAAAAAATT
>JBATMM010000386.1:0-3081 GCA_049289835.1 Saprospiraceae bacterium
GTGTAATCTACAAGGAGTATACTATTTTTTATCTCTATTCCCATCAATGCTACCATGCCGATCGTTGCCACAAACGAAAGCGTCTCTCCACCGAGATATAAAATCACCAGCGCACCCACTATTCCAAGAGGGATGACAGACAGCACAATCAACGTACTTTTAAATGTCCTGAATTCCAGTACAAGAATGCCAAACAATCCAAAGAAGGTAATCAAGATGATGCTCCCCATTCCACCAAACGATTCTTGCCGTGTTTCTTTTTCACCCGCAGCGACAAACCGATATCCGGCCGGAAGTTTTAAAGTATCAAGCTTCTTCTCAATATCATCAAACATCGCGATCGTATTATATCCTGTCTGCACAAAACTAGTCACAGATGTATATCGTTCTTTATTGTAGTGACGTATGACACCTGGTGATTCGGCAGGTTGAATGTCAGCGATCTGTGTCAACGGAATTAATGCACCTGAAAGAGATGTGACATACATGCGTTTGAATACATCAAGTGCCTTATCCGGATCTTTATCCTCCACAGTCATCAGGATATTATATTCATCACCATCAGCATTTCGAATGCTTTGATTAGGAAGACCTGCTATACCCAACCTCACGGTCTTTGCGACTTCTGCAGGTAGTACACCCAATACACCCGCTTTTTCTTTGTCAATAATTACTTTCAAATCTGTCTTCGGCAATCTCAAATCATTTCCGACATAAAGTGTTCCATGTGTCTTTTTGAATATGGCCTCCAGTATATGCCCATACTTCGTGAGCGTATCAAGATTATTACCCAATATTCTAAATTCGATCGGAGCAGGAACCGGTGGCCCTTGTTGAAATTGTTTGACCTCCACATTCGCACCGGGTATTTTTCCATAGCGCACACGAAGAGAATCAGTCATCGCCACAATTTCAGGCACACCCATTTCCGGATTTGTCTGCACAAAAAGCTGAGCATAGTGCGGTGTGAAATCATGTTGAAACAAATTGTAGTAAACCCGTGGATTCCCTTTCCCGACATTCGTGCTTACACTTCTTACATTTGGAGTATTGAGGAGATCCTGTTCGACAAGCCGTGCGATCCTGTTGGTTTCTTTTAACGTGGTACCATCCGGTGTATGAATATCCACATTGAACATTGGTTTTTCAGAAACCGGAAATAAGCTGAAACCAATCTTTGGAATCAGAAGTAAACTTCCGACAAATATCGCCCCTGTAATCAGCAACGCCATGACCGGATGCACAAATGCCACCTTCAATACTTTTTGATACGGCGCATTAATATATTTTTTAAATGCCCTCATGAAGACATTCCCTTCAGGACGTTCATGTTTTTTCAGGATCATGCTGGCGAGAAATGGAATGATCGTGATGGATACAAATAATGAAGCCAGGATCGTGAGCAACACCGCCATTGGAAGCGGTCGTATAAATTCGCCGGAACCTTCCGGTAGAAATACCAATGGAAGAAATGCAAGAAGAAGAGTGGCAGTACAACCTATGACAGCAATAACAATTTGTTTAGTCGCGACAATAGCCGCATCCTTTCGGTTATATCCCATCCTCATAAATCGTTCGATATTCTCAACGATCACAATAGAGTCATCCACAAGTAAACCGAGTGCGATCACCATGCCGACGATACTAAGCTGATTGAGCGTATAGCCTGCATAATTGAAAAACGCAAGTCCTACAGCCAGTGATAGAGGAATACTGATCATTACAATCAATGCGGCACGCCAACCCAGTGGAAGCAGTGTGAGCAACACAAGAGAGACAGCAATTAAAAAATCAGTACCGAGTCCATACAATCGACGTCGTACATTTTTTTCCTGATCAAAACTCGTCTGCATTTTGATATGATCAGGTAATGTGGGCTCAAACTGATCAAGCACTTCCTGTATCAGTACGCGATTTTGAATGATGTTTTTACGGTCTTTCAATGCCGTGACTACCCAGATAGCCGGTTGCCCGTTGAAGCGTGCTATGTGTGTGTCCTCTTCTTTATCCATCCGCACGGTAGCAATGTCATTGAGGTGAATGGTATTGCCTTGTGGCGTTGTCTTTACGATGATATCGCGCAATTCATCCAGTGATGACAGCTCACTATTTGTCTTGATATTGTACAGCTTCTTTCCGAGATCAACACTTCCACCGGGAATATTTACATTATTGGCCTGGATAATATTGATGACCTGGTTGAGGCCGATGCTGTATCGGGCCATCTTATCCAGTTGCAAAGCGATGTTGATCTCTTCGACTGGTTCTGCCTGCACTTCAACCCACTTGATATCTTTGATGTGTTCAAGTTGTTTTTCAAGTTCTTCTGCTTTATCGGTCAACTCTTTTGGAGAAGCTGTAGATGATACCAATGCGGTCTGAAGAATACAGACATCTGAAGAGGCGGCACGTATCACATCAAGCGACAAAAGTCCTGATGGTAAGGAAGGCCTTACCTTATTGACCTCTCTTACGACGTCATTATTTTTATTGTCAACATTCACACCATACGTGAATTCAAGTTGGATCAACATCAATCCATCACCACAAAAAGTTTGCATTTTTTTGATGTTATCCAGATTGTAGAGAACATCTTCAAGAGGATCAGCGACAAGTTGTTCCATATCCACAGGACTCGTACCCGGATACACAGCCTGAATCACAAAGATTGGCGCACCAAATGGTGGATCCTCCCCCCTCGGCATATTTATCAGCGCATTTGCACCTAACGCAAGCGCAAGTACAAACAGGATTATGGTAAACTGATAATTCTTTACTGCGAATGATGTGAGGGACATTTGTATAGAGGTTTTATTAGTTAAAGTCCCCTGGTTGCTGAGCTGTAGCACCAGGAAGAGAAATAGCAAGTCGAAGCATAGGGGATTTAGGGGCAAAATTACAAAAGAGGTCCCAACCATCTCTCTGCCTCTCGAACGGTCATCCCTTTGCGCAGCGCATAATCTTCAAGCTGATCTTTGTCAATTCCACTCACCGGAAAATATTTGCTATCCGGATGCGAAAAATACCACCCACTCACACTCGCTGCCGGATACATCGCCATACTTTCAGTAAGTATAATTC
>JBATMM010000387.1:0-2298 GCA_049289835.1 Saprospiraceae bacterium
CGTTAAGCATCTTACTACCGAATTTGACAAAATACTTGCAGAGAAATTCAAGTCGTCGCACGCTGGAAAATAAAGTAGAATCCCCGTATGGAAGAAAAATTGAACTCAATTAAAAAAACGGCAAGACTTGCCGGCCTACTCTATCTTATTTGGGTCCTGACGGGCATCTATGGCATTATGTACGTTCAGCCAAAAACGATTGCAACAGGTGATGCAGTTGCTACTGCCCATAAAATCCTCGCCAATGAATTAATATTCCGATCAGGTATACTGAATGATTTGATCAGCCTGACCATTGGGGTGTTTTTATTATTGGCTCTTTATCAATTGTTCAAACGGGTGAACGAGCTACAGGCGAAACTTATGGTGGCATTGTTGATGGTGACATTTCCGGTCGGTTTTATTATGGATGCATTCAATATTACTTCTCTTATGATTTTTAAAGGCGAAGTATTGAAAACATTTGAACTCAGTCAGAGACAAGATTTGGCTATGCTATTACTTAAAATGAATGACTATGGAGCGATTACATTAGAGTTGTTCTGGGGGCTTTGGCTTTTACCATTTGGGCTATTGGTGTATACGTCCGGGTTTATTCCACGTATATTGGGTATATTCTTATTGGTTAACGGTATAACGTACATCATACATTTTTTAACACATCTGCTTTTACCCAACTACCAGGCTCTTGTTTTCAAAATGGCAATGCCCTTATGGATTTTGGGAGAAATATCTATAATGCTATGGCTTTTAATCAAAGGAGTAAAAAATAATATACCCATTCATGAATTCAAATAATAAATTAGCAAGAGCAGCGGGATTTCTTTACCTGATTACGATAATTGCAGGCGGGTTCGCTGAAGCATTTGTCAGAGAAGGATTAACCGTGTATGGTGATCCTGTAGCGACTGCACACAACATACTGGCTTCAGAGCAGATGTATCGTTTTGGTTTTGTCGCTGACCTTCTCGTTATTATCTGCGGAGCTTTTTTGACGCTTATTTTCTACATCCTGTTTAAGCCTGTAAACAAGAACATTTCTTTATTGGCTTTAATTTTTGGTAGCATAGCTGCAGCAGTTATGGCTGTCAACTTACTCAATCAGCTTGCTCCTTTATTGCTCTTGCATAATACAGGGTATCAAAAAGCATTTTCCATTGAGCAGTTGCAGACACTTTCGTTATTTTTTCTCAATTTACAATCCCAGGGGTATAACATCAGTCTTTTATTATTCGCCTTTTATTTTCCAATTATTGGATACCTTATTTACAGGTCAAATTTTCTCCCGCGAATTTTGGGTATTATCTATGCTATGGCAGGCTTAGGATATCTTGTCAATAGTCTCGGTTGGTTTCTTTATCCACATTTTGCTGCACATCTTTTCCCTTATGTTTTACTTCCTGCATTTATAGGCGAAAGTTCGATGGCTCTTTGGCTCATTGTGAAAGGTGTGAAGGTTCCGAAAGGAAATACGTTAAGTACGTAATCCCGGAAGCCGACAACCTGAAAATAAAGGACAATGAAATAAATTCTTAATGTTCGCTGCAGGGCAATAAAATTTAAGTCTTTGACACTCAAACAGGATGTTATGCTTTCGACTATTCCCTTTTTTTGTCCAAACCTCAGTATAAAACTAAAGTTGTTCATTACCATATTTGCATTGGCAAATATGGTAATAGAATCTTCAACGAAGACATTTACCGAACCACTTCACCTGAGAAGCATTCAGTACAACCTTGATGTGAAGGTTGATTTTGAGGACCGGAAAATAGTAGCTTAATAAAACTAAGCTGAAAGTATAACCTCTAAGACTTCGTTATGTGCGAAGCTCAAGCAATGAAGTCAATATATACTCCACGACACCTGCTTTATTGACTGACCGGGACCGGGACCTGGAAGTTTAAGCTGTCTTATTTCAGTACAGAACCTTATTCCAAATAGAAATCCAATTAATTGGATAAATTGTGATCTCTAAAACATGCAATATGAAATATCCAAAGGCTACTCACCATTCCGAAAAAACAGAGCATCAGCACCAATCTAACAGACGTGATTTTGTAAAATCGGCAGGCTTAGCCACACTAGGAGTGTCTGCCACCCCTTTTCTCTTTTCAGCATGCAATACTAAAACAGAAGCTGATACTAAAGAGCAACCGGCTATAACACAAATCAAGAATCTGGAATTTCCAAAAGGATTTCTTTGGGGTACTGCAACAGCATCTTACCAGGTAGAGGGCGCTGCAAACGAAGATGGTCGTGGCATGACCATTTGGGACACTTTTTCGCACACGCCAGGGA
>JBATMM010000388.1:0-7046 GCA_049289835.1 Saprospiraceae bacterium
ATTGTCTTTCTGTCCAGTTTAAAAATTAGGCGATTTGAAATGGCCCTCTCAATTCATTTAGAAGGAGGTAGAGTAAAGGCATTAGTACAAGCCTCAAACATAAAGGAGTCGTATTCGACCCCTTTGAAATCAGGATTAATAAAAAAAACTAAAGCCGGGAAGACTTTCCGGCTTTAGCTTAAAATGCAAAAAATAGAAACAACAAAACACAAATCAATTCCTACCACCTTTATCTCATTCCTTCAATGATTCTGATCAGGTAGGTTTCTTTTTATTGAGGAGGTAATAATACTTCATCAATCACATGAATAATTCCGTTGGAAGCCCGGACAGAAGCGATGATATTCGCTTTTCCATTGACCATATATTTTCCGTCTTTCACGTTGATCGTAATATTTTTTCCATTGACCTCGCCGAGAGTTTGGCCATCATGCATGTTGTCGGTTGTGATCACGCCGACATAGACGTGGTATTCCAGGATATTGGAGAGTGCATCTTTCTTTTCAGGTTTCAACAGATCTTCAACCGTACCAGCAGGTAATTTATCAAAGGCTGCATTCGTAGGGGCAAATACGGTGAAAGGTCCGGCATTACTCATGGCGTCCACTAATGCGGCAGCCTTGAGCGCTGCTACCAGAGTTGAATGGTCCTTGCTACCTACTGCTACCTGGACAATATTGGGATTAGACGTTTCATCTTTCACCCCAGACTGCCCTACGGCTTCTTTGGTGTCACCGGATGGTGTAGCTGCAGATTGATTTTGAGCAGGTTGATTACAGCCTATCAATGCATACAATAGGCAAAGCGTGAATAAAAGAGCTGGTTTTTGCATAATTAAAATTTTTATTAGCAAATAACCATTCTTTTCTCTTTCTTTTTTATGAGCCAAATCATAGAAAGAGATGATTTATATCAATCCTGTCCGGTCTGAAATTGAGCTGCCGCGAGAAACAAGGAACTGATCAACAAAATTAAAGCAATGACAAACAATATTTCATTAGCATAGGGGATAACCGTGTAGCTGAATGCTCCGATGCCCTGCGTAGCCAGGACGATTTCATTGAGGATGACACCTGATGCAAAAACTAAGAGTGGGATTCTTGTTTTTTTGGTTTGATGCAGAAGGGCGGTACTGTACATGAATGTCAGTAAAAACATAGACACGATCAGGAGGAGTACAAGATGCAGATAAGCGATGACGATCGGCCTGAAACCAAAAGCTAACTTACTGATGGCAGGAACTGTTGAACCGAGCTGAAGAAAAAGTTTGAAAGTAAAAGCCAGGGCAATAATCAGGATAAGGACCAGAGCAGGTTTGGGGAAAAGCAATTTGAATTTATCAAAAACCGATGTTAACATTCGCAAGATCATTCCCCATCCGATAACCTGAAGGAATGCAGCAACGACAACAAAAACATATAACCACAGGGGGAGATGCGCCCAAAGTGTTGATAAAAAGTAAGCCGGAATGCCCGCTAAAAAAAACAGCCAGAAACTGTAGCGGACCTGATCAGGAGAAGAAATAATGTTCTTTATCCTTTCCATGAAAACGGCCATGCAGCCAAATAAAAACCAACCATTGTATTGAAAATGGAGGAAGAAATAAATGGAACCTAAATAGGCGGTCTCATTAAATGTAGTAATAGTCGCCATATAAGCCAATGCAAATGTGCCAAAGGTGGAAAGTATACTAAATAGGAGGGCTGCCTTGATCCAGTTTTTAGCCGGGTGATCTGGTCGCAGACGGGATGCATCTTTTATCGCAAAAAAAGCAAAAACATATCCCGTCAATATCGAAAGTAGCGATATGAATATCGAAACAGGACCATACCCCTGGCATAAAAATGAAATCAGCATACCATAGGCACAAAGCAGATTGATAAAAATCAACTTTTGATAGATTTTTTCCCTGATGGCGGGAAGATTGTTTCGAAACAGGATCACAATAAGGAAATACAAAGAATGGGTGATCCAGCCTGTAAATGCAAAATGGGAATGCGCTTCCTGCAGATATTTTTGATCGAGATAAGGAAATGCAAATCCGATTTTATAGCGCATGATCGTCCCCAAAGTGGCGACAATACATAGGTTGATCAATGCTATACGAACCCATATTTTTGAATTTGTATTCATAAAATTCTTTTCTATTGGGTCTTTGAATTCGAATGAAATTATCTTATTTGCGTTCTATATTCTCAATCATTTTATAGCCGCAAATTGCGCTAATTACCGCAAATTGATGCTCTAAATATTCTAGCCGCAAATTGCGCTAATTTTCGCAAATTAATTTTTTGCCAATTGCCAATTGCCTATTGCCTTTTGCCCTTTGCTCCCTGCCCCCTGCTTTTTCAATCCTTCACTAGCACCGACTTCGTCAGATAACCCTCTTCTGCCCTTTGCTTGCCGACGATAGCATAAAACTCCGGGTCGTCAGGTGTGGTAGCACCAAGCCCATCAACATATCGGTTCATCATGCAGAACATCGCGGCTATCAAAACAGTATCGTGAATATCCAGATCACTGGCTCCCTGTTGCCTGGCTTGTTCGATATCTGTTTCTGAAACATTCCGGCCGCTCACACGCACTTTGTCAGCGATATTGAGGAGCGCTTTTAGTTTGTCGGATATTGGCGCTGACATGTAATCATTACGTACAGCATCAATGATATCGTAGCCGAATTCCGGCAGATGGGACACAATAGCGGCGTGGGATGTCATGCAAAACTTACATTCATTGCCTGAAGAGACAAAGGTTGCAATCAATTCGCGCTCACTTTTAGAGAGAGAGGCATCATCAGCTAATACGACCTGCGCCAGTTTATTTAATGCCAATGCAGCTTCGGGTCTGAATTGCATCAATCCGCGGATACCGGGGATTGAGTTATTGGTTTCTATGTAAGGCATAAGAGAATTAAGATATAAGATTTAAAATATAAGATGGTTGCTGAGCTGTCGCACATGGTTGAGTTTAGCAGGTCGAAGCATTGGATTTGCTCACTACTCTCATATTAATGCCGCAAATTTCGCAGTGTTGCTGAGCTGCGGTTGGTGAGCTGTAGCCCGAGGATGAGTAATGCATGTCGAACCATAGCCCAAGGATGTGTAAAGCAAGTCGAAGCATTAGCGCAAATTAATTTTTACATAACTCGTTACTCGTTACTCGTTATTCGTTACTCACCACCAGCGCATGATATCCATCAGCCGGCATTTTGTAACCACGAGATGTAATTCTCCTGCCAAGCATCTCATAATACAAAGAATTATCCGGAGTGCTTGTCGCAAGTCCATCAACATATCGGTTGTAAAAACAAAACAATGCAGCTATAAGCACTGTATCATGTATTTCCATGTCAGTAGCGCCATTATTTCTTGCATCTTGTACGTCTTCATTGGTCACCTTTTTGCCACTTTGCTGCACTTTTGCAGCAAGTTTTAATAGAGATTTTAATTTATTGGATGTCTCCATTTGATCAACACCACTGATGGCGGATTCCATGAGCGATGCATCACCTCCTGGCAACAAACATGAGGCGGAAGCATGAGCAGAAGTGCAAAATGTACATTCATTGAGATAAGAAACATAAGCTGCGATCAATTCTCTTTCTGATTCTGTCAATGTGGACTCTCCCCTCAACAATATCTGCGTCAATTCACATAAAGGCTCTGCAGCTTCTTTGCGATAATCCAACAGACTCGTGATCCCGTATAAATCGGAACGAAGATCAATGTGCGGCATATTTCTCTTTTTTCATAAAAAGTAAAGCAATCCATCCAATAACATATACCCCCGAAAAAATAAAAATCGCATTTCCATAACCACCAAGCCAAATCGCTAATGCACCCGTGAAAAATACGGCAATTGCCGTAAATGCCCTGCCTACATGAAAACATAATCCCGTAGCTGACGAGCGCAACTGCAATGGAAACAATCCCGGTATGAGAATATTCAGGACTCCCTGACTTACTCCAAATATAAATCCTAACATTCCCGATCCGATCAACACCAGATCTGAATATGATTTTGTCATTTTAAAAAGAAGAAATGACAGGATAAAACACAGGATGAAACACACGCCCTGAATCTGGCGGGATCCGAACTGTTTTGCAATCCAGCCTGAAATAACTCCACCTATCAATCCACCCAGACCTAATAATGTGACCGCCATGCCTCTTTGCGTTTGGACATCAGAATAGCTATTTCCAAAAAGAGTATCGACCCATGTAGGTAGCCATGCGAAAGCTGACCAAAGACCAATCAGCATCGTGCCATAAATAAGAATGCCAGAAATTAATGAATGCTTATATTCTCCAAACGAAATGTTTTTTATTGTTTCATCTTCTGCGGGCTGTATCAATGTTTCTTTTACAAATATCATCGTGGGAGGAATTAATAATATTGGTAATAACCCGATCACAAAAGCCGTCTTCCAATCTGATACATTCGCTGTGATCAAACCCGAAGTGATGATCCCAACAGGATAAGCAACGGACATAATACCCAAGGCAACTCCATTTGTTTTTTTCTCCCATATCTCAGTGAGTATCACCACAGACACTACAAGAATAGCTCCGACTCCAATGCCGACAATAAATCTGGTTGCAGCCAAAAGAAACCATGAAGAACACAATGCACCCAATCCACTGCCAGCGCCACAAAGAAATAACGCAAAAGCCAATGTTTTTTTTCGGCCCATCCAATCCGAAATAAATCCAAGACATATTCCACCAATCGTACCACCTGCTAAAAATGAAAAGTTAATCCACGCACCCGCATTTTCAGATGTCAATGAGAAATGATTCAATTCCTTGATGATATCAGGTAAATAAGAAGGAGCCAACACAGAGTTCATGGCACCCATAGCAACACCAAGAAAGCAAATCGCAAAAACCAAATAGGGATAGAACCTTGATTCAGACATCCGGTGAAGAAAAGAAACTTATTTCGTTCAAAAAAGGGTTAAATGGTTAAACGGTTAAATGGTTAATAGGTTAAATGGTTAACAGGTTAAATGGTTAAACGACAAATAATTTGCTTTTTGTGAGTTGCCGCTTGCCAATTTTTATTTTGCTAATTGCTAATTGTCCTTTTTCATTTTGCTAATTGCCTATTGCCTATTGCCTATTGCCTATTGCCCATTGCCCATTGTCAATATCCTGCCATCTTCCATTTCAATAATACGATCTGTAGCTTTAGCAAACTCCTGGTCATGGGTGACGATCAGTAATGTCTGATGATATTCACTGGCCAATTTTTTAAACAGATCAAATACAATTTCTCCATTTTTTTTGTCAAGGTTTCCCGTAGGTTCATCGCCCATGATCAATATCGGGTCATTGATGAGTGCCCGGGCTATCGCTACACGTTGTTTTTCTCCACCGGATAGTTGATTGGGTTTTTTAAGGGCCTGATTTTCTATTCCGAATATTTTCAATTTTTCCATAGCTCTGTGCTCCAATTCTTTTTCCGGATACTTTCCCAATTTTAGTCCGGGGATCATGACATTTCGCAGCACTGAAAATTCATTTAACAGGTAATGAAACTGAAATACAAAACCAATTTTTTCATTCCGGACTCTGGCCAATTCGAGTTCCGATTTCATGCGCATCGTCTGGCCATCAATGCGCAGTTCACCTTCATAATCCGTATCCATTGTCGACAAAATGTAGAGCAGTGTTGATTTTCCACAACCGGATTTGCCTATCACCGCTGTAAAATCTCCGGTGTTGATGGAGAATGTAATGTCTTTCAATACATGCTGCGTTTGTTCAGTATGGAAGTACTTATTGATGTGAATAGCCTCAAGAACTTTGGTGGACATCCTATTTACCTCTGATGATGATGACGGGATCAATTTTACCTGCCTTTCGTGCCGGAAACCAACCTGCGAGATAGGTTGTAATAACCCCAAATGCCGCACCGATGATATAGAATTTGAGACTGTAATTCACTGGATAAGTTTTCATATTTGGAAGCGCCGCTGTATCAAATGGAATCTGATCGATAAACGCTGAAGCCAGGTAACCAAAAAGCAATCCAAACAACGCTCCCAATATACCAATGCTTAAAGCGATCATGATAAATATTCTTTTCACATCACTACCTGAAAACCCCGTGGCTTTGAGAATCGCAATCGAATCCATTTTCTCATAGATCATCATGTTGAGTATATTATAAATACCAAAGCCTGCCACAATCAAAAGCGTTATCCCTACTGCATAAGAAATAAGCGACCTCACAGAACTCCCGGTTTCAAATTGCGCATTAGCTGTCTGGATATCTTCCGCGTCAACAGAAAACAAGTTTCTATATTCCTTTGCCATAGCCGGCGCCAGGCTCATGTCTTTAAGTTTGATTTGAAGATCTGTGATATAGTTTCTGGATACCCCCAATAATTTTTGTGCTGTACCGAGAGAAGTATAGCTCTGCACTTTATCAATATCCAGCAAGCCAGATTGAAAATAGCCTACGACTTTCAATTGTTGTCGTTCACCTGTCACAGTAGTCACCTGTACGACATCTCCGATTTCCGCAAGCATTTTATCTGCAGCAGCTTTTCCCATGATTATACTATTGGGTATATTTTTCAGATCTATAAAATTCCCTGTTGTCACATAATCGCTGAAATGGAAGAGATTGCTTTCAGCTTCCGGATCAACTCCATTGATCACCCCGGTGACATCGATAGCGCCGACTGTATAAAAGACCTGAACCGTAATTTTAGGTGCAAGCCCTAGTACTCTTTCATCTTTGGCAATGGCTTGGGTGATCGCATCGACATTATATATTTCAAGCCGCCCTCCATTAGGTTTGACCGATCGTATAAAATGGTAATGATCATTGAATTCAGAAGCTAACTGAACAGGTTGTTGTATAGAAGGCTTGATTTCATTGTACAGTTTGATATGAGGTGTCCGGTTGAGGATCAATCCATCCAGCATATCATTTAAGCCATTCATAAAACCGAGCAAGGCGATAAACATCGTGATGCTAAACATGACACCTACTGCAGCCACCATCGTCTGGCGCCATCGAGCGAGTGAAAGGGC
>JBATMM010000389.1:0-6734 GCA_049289835.1 Saprospiraceae bacterium
CAGCTGCAACATATGCTGCTTTCAAAAAAGGGGAATTGAAGGATAAGATTAAATCAACTGCCTCCGGTCTTAGATACATAATGGAAGAGCCAGGTGATGAAGGTACTAAACCTGAAAAAGGAGCACAGGTATCTGTTCATTATTACGGAATGTTGGATTCAGACGGTAAAATGTTTGATTCTTCTTTCAAAGCAGGACAACCCTATCAGTTTCCTGTAGGCGTTGCACAAGTTATTCCGGGATGGGATGAAGGTATTATGCTGTTGAATAAAGGAGCAAAAGCAACTTTATTTATTCCTGCAGCATTAGGTTATGGAGCAGCAGGTTCTCCTCCGGTGATCCCTGCCAATGCAGACCTTATTTTCTATGTTGAATTAGAACGATAATAAATTTATCATTAAAGATTTCTATTGGAGAGGGACGTGGTTAAATCCGTCCCTCTTTAATTAGAAAGATTGAAATGTTCTTTCCCGGACAGTATTATTCTGTTCAATTATAACAAACATAAAATGACCGTAGACCAATTTACTAACCTTCAGGCCCGTGTGGAAGTATTAGGGAGGTATCTTTGACGTCGCAAGACGACAAATGCAGCTTGAAGAAAGAGAACAACTAACTCTCGATCCCGAATTTTGGAATGACTCCGAAAGAGCACAATCCACTTTAAAAGAAATCAAAACGCATAAGCACTGGCTGTCTCATTTCAAAGACATCAAGACAGTCGTGGACGACCTCGGTGTTCTGCTTGAGTTCTATGACGCAGGAGAAATACCTGAAGAGGAATTAGATCATGCTTATGCAAATGCTGTAAGTATTGTAGACGATGTCGAGTTCCGAAGCACCCTCAATCATCCGGAAGATGAACTTTCATGCATTTTAGAAATAAATGCCGGTGCCGGCGGAACAGAAAGTTGCGACTGGTCCGACATGATCCTCAGAATGTATATCATGTGGGGTGAAAAGAATGGCTATAAAGTATCCGAGCTCAACAGAGTGAATGGTGATGTGGCTGGAATAAAGAGCGCTGAGATAGAGATCAGTGGCGACTACGCGTATGGAATGCTCAAAGGTGAAAATGGTGTCCATCGCCTTGTAAGGGTAAGCCCTTATAATTCTCAGGGCAAACGTATGACATCCTTCTGCTCCGTATTTGTCCATCCGGAAATTGATGATACTATCGAAGTGGATATCAATACGGATGATCTGGAATGGGATACATTCAGGTCTAGTGGTGCAGGTGGACAGCACGTCAATAAAACAGAATCTGCAGTTCGTGTGCGACATCTTCCATCAGGTATTGTCGTCGAATGCCAGCAGGAAAGATCCCAGCATCAGAACCGAGAAACTGCTCTTAAAATGTTGAAATCACGTCTTTATGAACGTGAGATCCAGCGTCGAAATGCCGAGCGAGATAAAGTTGAATCAGATAAGATGAAAAACGAGTGGGGTAGTCAGATCAGGAGTTATGTCCTTGATGATCGTCGTGTAAAAGATCATCGCACACAATACACTGTGCACAATCCTGATATCGTACTGAATGGAGATCTGAATGGATTTTTGAAAGCCTATCTTATGTGGAGTAAGAGTGGGTATATTTCTCAGAATTGAAGTAAGCTTAAATTGGATATCCGAGAGCAGACGTTAGAGTGTCTCTGACCTCGAACATGGATAAATTATATTAATCACGGAAATTAATTTTGTAGTACAGAAAATTCACTTCTTTGATTCGTATAGCTAGTTCGAGGTCGGAGACACTCGAACGTCCGTCGCGACCTGTCCGTACTTCCAAAAATTTAATGCGGGTATTCCTTCAATACATTTTCCTTTATCCACAACCCATAACTTTCATTTACCTCAACTATCCAATTTAAAATACAAGGAACCTCATAGGAATGATGGCTGGTAATAAAGGAAGTCAATTGATTTTTAAGTGAAGGGATTGTTTTTAGTATCAAAACAAATTCATTCTCATTTTGAATCGCTCCTTCCCACGGAAAAATAGATTGAATCGGGAAAATATTTGCACAAGCTGCAATGCGTTGTTCAACTGCTTTTTGACCCAATGATATCGCTTCAATATTTGAGGAAACAGGAATATAAAAAAGAAGAATTTGCACAGTTCAATTCTTTGAAAAGACTTATAAACACTAAAGTGATAATATTTCTGCCATATGCAGCAGATCAAGATCAATCTCTTTATGCTTGTTGATCGCATCATCAAAAGAAACCATCGCCATTTTATTGTTCTGAATACCGATCATCACATTCGTATGACCCTCCAGAAGCGCTTCCACAGCTTTGAAGCCCATGCGACTGGCAATAAGGCGATCAAGCGCAGAAGGTGCTCCTCCTCTTTGCATGTGGCCTATGATCGTCACTTTCGGATCATAGTCAGGAAATCTGTCTTTGATCTCACCGGCTAGCTTCTGTGCATTTCCGCTTCCATTTCCTTCTGCTACTATAATTAAAGAAAACAGCTTCTGACGTTTAGCTGTTTTCTCAAGATGCTTTATCAATGTTTCAACACTTGTCATAGCCTCCGGAATCAGGATAGCACCTGCACCACTCCCTATACCGGTATTTAAAGCAATGAAGCCAGTGTCCCTTCCCATTACCTCAACAAAGAACAACCTGTTATGCGAATCTGCAGTATCTCTGATTCTATCCACAGCTTCAATAGCCGTATTGACAGCGGTATCAAAACCTATTGAGTAGTCTGTTCCATACAAATCATTATCAATAGTACCTGGAATACCGACAATAGGAATTCCATATTCTTCAAAGAAAATTTTTGCACCTGTAAACGTTCCATTCCCGCCAATAGCGACAAGTCCTTCAATGTCATTAGCCACCAGCGAATCATAGGCTGATTTTCTTCCCTCAGGAGTACGGAAACGATCACTTCGTGCAGTTTTCAGTACGGTGCCTCCTCGTTGGATAATATTTCCTACATCACCTTTGTCAAGACGTTCGATATGACCATCGATCATGCCTTCATAACCCCGGTATACACCGAAGACATGAAGATCATGATAAGAAGCAGTCCTTACTACAGATCTGATGGCAGCATTCATCCCCGGAGCGTCACCTCCTGAAGTAAAGACAGCTATCCGGCGAATATTTTTATTCTTCAATTTCATGGTTTTCGTGCATTGTGAAAAGGCGATAGGAAGGATCTCTAAGGAAAATCCCGGCCTTTAGTGCATTATGTGCAAGTTCGTTTTCAATTAAGTCGGCAAATATACATCCTATGGACCCAAGAAAGTGCACAGGCTCAACAGGTTTCAGGGGAAGCAAATGATTCTTCAGAAACAGACGTAAACGTTCTTTCACCAAATCCCTGATCCAGGAATTATCTTTCATGTCTGCTGCGACTTGTGCAAAAGAGGCCAGGTATTGATTAGGTGTCGGAGAGGAATAGAGTTGCTTCAATAATCCTGATCTTCCATTTGGAAGAATTCGCACCATTTCTGTCCTGATAGGTTCAGGCATCGTATTATAAAAATAGGACTGAAGAAGAGATTTCCCGATATCACATCCACCTCCTTCATCACCTAAAATGTACCCCAGTGCATTTGCTTGTCGAATGATCTGTTTCCCATCAAAAACGGCTGCATGACTTCCGGTGCCAAGAATAGCCACTGTGCCCGCTTCTTTTCCACAAGTTGCAATAGCAGCTCCTGTTAAATCCGAGTTGACATTTACTTTACTTGTCGGAAATGTATGATGCACCAAATTCTTTACGGTTAATGCAATCTGATCATCTGCGACACCTGCACCGTAATACCAAATATGATTTGGAGAGATTCCCTGTATTTCTTTTGAAAGGGAGGAGAGCATAGTGGTTCCGACCACATGTGGATGCACGAGTGGATTAAAGCCACCGAGCCTGATTTCTTTTGATTCATCTCCGGAGATCCACCAACTTGATTTTGTGGAGCCAATATCGCCTACAACTATGATTTCATTCATTTGACTGATTTTGGAATAATCGTAAATGTAGAAAGTAGTTTGGGATACATCGTGCTGAAGAAGAAAATTGGAGACGGTTGAATTTTTATTTCTTTCCCTGTGTTAGCATCTGCGTAAAGCCCGGAGCAATATCCGGGTGTGCGACGTTCTCCCTTTTTTCTTACATTTACTTCTCATTTCAAATCCAAAAAATCAACGAGTATGTTCATTATCCTTTTAATCATTATAGTAGTACTTGCCTTACTCCTCATGAGTACATACAACAAACTTGTACGATTACGTAACGGAGCGGAGGAAGCATTTCAAACGATTAATGTATTTCTCAAGCAACGTTATGATCTTATTCCAAACCTGGTCAGCACGATTAAAGGCTATACGCAATATGAAAGTGGTGTTCTGGAAAAAGTGGTGGCTTTGCGTAATACAGCTATGGCTGCAGGTGGTAAAGACGGAGGTGCAGCAGATAATGCACTTTCAGGGGCATTAAAAACTGTTTTCGCCTTGGCTGAAAATTATCCTGATCTTAAAGCGAATACGGAATTTCTTCATTTACAGGAGACGCTTACAGGATTGGAAGAAAGCATTCAGCGATCAAGACGTTATTACAACGCTTCTGCCCGTGACCTCAATAATGCTGTAGAAGTATTTCCAAGCAACCTTATCGCAGGTCCATTCGGTTTCAAGAGAATGAGCTATTTCGAAGTCGATGAGACTGAAAAACAAAATGTAAAAGTTCAATTCTGATTCCATGCCGATGCGCTTGATTCTTTTTGCCTTCTCCTTTTTGCTGTTAGCATCAGGAGCTAAGGCGGAGTATTTTACGATAAAGAATTTTCAGGTTACTGTCAATTTTACTGACGAGGGCTATGCTAATTTTGATGAAACTATTGAGGTGGAATTTTCAGAACCCCGTCATGGAATTTTTCAATTTATTCCATATAAAGGGAAAGTCCAGGACAAGGCGGTTAACTGGGCATTCAAGGATATTAATGTTGAAGGATACAACTATACAACATCAAAAGAAAATGACAACATCGTCATAAAAATTGGCGATGCAGATGTCCTTGTCGAGGGAAGGCAAGTCTACCATATCACTTTCACCGTATTAAATACACTTAATTTTTTTGAAAATAATACTGAACTTTATTGGGACATACTTGGTGTTCACTGGACCACAGATATAGAGAATTTCTCTTTTGATCTTAAATTTCCTAATAAGGTTCACCTCACTACAAATGATGTTCGTTGTTTTACAGGCATTGCAGGATCAGGAGGAAAAGATGCAGAACTTCAGGTATTCCCGAATGAAGTAAAGGGAAAAACTACCCGTGTTTTTGCACCAGGTGAAGGTGTGACTGTTGCCGTTAATTTTCCGGCGGATATATTTCAGCCGATTCCTGCATTGACTTCCTTTTGGCAAATTCATGGATTGCTTATTGCTCCGATCTTTTTTCTTTTAGCCGCTTTTTTTGCGAAGTTTTTTGCGCGTAACAGAAAGCAGCCGATCATGACTGAATATTTTCCGCCTGAAGGCGTATCCCCTGTAATAGCGGGAGGATTTATTGACAACAGTGTAGATAACAATGATGTCCTTTCGCTTATTCCACATTTGGCAAACAAGGGTTATTTGCGTCTGGAATCAAAAGAAGAAAAGGGATTTTTCAAAAACAAAAGCAATATCACTTTTTACAAATTGAAGGAAGCAGGTTCGGAATTAATGGTATTTGAAACACAATTCTTCAATGCCCTTTTTTCCACCGGATCGCTTGTAGAGCTCAGCGATTTAAAAGATAAATTTTACACACAGCTAGCTTCAGTCAAGGAATCTGTTCGGGCCTGGATCAAAGCACAAGGTTGGTATTCAGCTGACCAGAGAGCTTTTGGATGTGTTACAGGTGTTGTAGGATTGATTGCACTTGCCTGGGGAGCATATGCTTTATTTGCAAAACAAAATATGGATGGAATTGCATTGATTGTAAGTGCATTTGTCATCTTTTTCATATCCAGTAGGTTTCATAAAAGAACACCTGCAGGAAATGAAACCTATCGAAAGCTCGAAGGCTTTCGCCAATTTGTCTCCAAAGCCGAACGCCCTGTCATAGAGCGCCTCATGAAGGAAGATCCGCTATACTATGATAAAACAATGCCATACGCACTTGCATTCGGTTATCTAAGCCAATGGAATAAACAATTTGAAGGATTATTGACGCAACCACCTTCCTGGTATACGGGTCCGATGATGTATGGTCCCGGTATGAATCAATCATGGAATAATTTTTCAGAAAGTTTTCCATCCGAAATCAGTAACATTGGCTCTGTCTTCGGTAGTAGTCCAAGCAGTTCTTCCGGTGGTGGCGGTGGTGGTGGATTTAGCGGCGGCGGCGGCGGTGGCGGCGGCGGCGGTAGTTGGTAGTTTTGAATCGTTTTTTCTGATATCGAATTCGATCATCAAATCCTGAATTAACTTCAAGAGCATAATTCGACACTTAATTAAATTTTGTGTCAATCATATTTCCATTTTTACTTCTATGGATTCTATTGAGAATAATATTTCAAAACACAAGGTCGCCATCATTGGTGCAGGTACGATGGGCAATGGTATCACACATGTTTTTGCCCAGTATGGTTTTCCGGTTACCATGATTGATATTTCAGATGATGCTGTAGAGCGAGGAATGAAAACCATTCAACAAAACATGGAACGAATGGTGCAGAAAGAGAAAATCACTTCAGAAAAGAAAGACACAGCATTAGGTTTAATA
>JBATMM010000390.1:0-2764 GCA_049289835.1 Saprospiraceae bacterium
TTGCACATCGCAATGCAGTTTACACACGCTTTGAAGGGTATTGTCTCGATGGTACATGTTCCATCTGGAATACAGTGATTCAGAATCCCGGTGGCGCACCTATACGCGTACAGATGCGTCAACATGATGCGCATACGTATAAAGCTGTGATGGATGAAAAAGAATATCCTGCTTCACTTACGGCCAATTTCCCTCTTGTGGTGCGTCAGTTTGATAACTCTATGGGCTTTCTCGATTTCATTTATCCACAGTTGGGCAGTAAGACGTATGATACATGGGTGAGTAATTGGGTAGATAAAACCTGGGCCGAAGGCGTCAAATATTTAACAACGCTTAATGAGACGGGTGGAATCGAAAGGCTTGTTCACCGCTCGTCTGGTTGGGTTGAAATACTTGATGCAGGTGAGGATTATGTGAGTGGATTAGCGACATATATCAATCCGGGTTCAACGCGCAGAGAATGTTTTGTGCTATTGAAGAAAGAGGACATCATCCTTCCCACGTCCGAACTGATCAATTCAGAATCCGATTTGAAAAGAGCAGAAACATTTGCATTGAAAGTATCAGGATCTCAGACAGATGATGAATACCAGGCATGGTTACACAAAGCAGGATATAAATATTTAATTCCTACCCGTGAAGGTGTAGTGATGCTCACCGAATTCAATATGATCTATGGAGATGATATCCGGCTATTGACTCTTGATCAAAGTAAACTCTTGATTAAAAAAAAGTACTGGCGAAATTTTGGATGGCAATAAATAATCCCTGACTAAAGCAAAGCATACGTGGATACAAGTGAACTTCTCAAGCGGGTGAGGAAAGTAGAGATCAAGACCAGGAGCCTGAGCAAAAATATTTTTTCAGGTGAATATCATTCGGCATTCAAAGGACGCGGTATGTCATTCAGCGAAGTCCGCGCCTATCAATACGGTGATGAAGTCCGTGATATCGATTGGAATGTCACCGCACGCACCGGTGAACCTCATATAAAAGTTTTTGAAGAAGAAAGAGAGCTGACGATGATGCTGCTGGTGGATGTCAGCCGCTCTGTTCAATTTGGTACGCATGATCAATGGAAAAATGAATGGATAGCCGAGATCTGTGCAGTACTTGGTTTTTCTGCTCTGCAAAACAACGATAAAGTCGGCCTGATCCTGTTCACAGACCAGATCGAAATGTATATTCCTCCAAAGAAAGGAAGACAACATTTGCTGAGGATCATTCGTGAATTATTATACTTCGAACCATCAAGCCGAAAGACGGATATCAATGTGCCTTTGGCGTATTTATCTAATGTCATCAAAAAGAAATGCATAGCATTTGTGATCAGTGATTTTATTTCTGAGCCATTCGAAGATACGTTGCGTATTGCGTCCAAACGGCATGATATGGTAGGTATTCATGTACATGACCCTGCTGAAACTAATCTTCCTGATGCAGGTCTCATCCGGATGAGAGATGCAGAGACGCAGCGGATCCGGATAGTCGATACATCCGATTCGAAAGTTCGTCACGCATATGCAGTAAGTTATGCACATCGTTTGCTTGATTTTAAAGAACAATTCAAGCGTAATCAAAGTGACATCATGGCCCTGGCCACTGACCAGTCCTACATTCAGGAGTTTCACCGGTTTTTTAAACATCGTGCTTCCTGATGAGGTATTTCACATTCATTATGGCTATCCATTTTTGTGTATCCGGCATGAGCCAGGCATCGCTGACTGTAGATCGCATGCAGGCCACGATAGGTGATCAACTCAAAGCCACGATCAAAACAAACCTGAGCAATGGCCGTGAATGGATCAACATGAAAGATATATGGCCGGATTCATCTAAGCAATTTGAAGTTATTCATGGACCTGATGTAGAGAATAGTGATCCGTCTTCGATGACAGTGTCATGGACGATTGCATTGTTTGATACCGGGTGGGTGAGGATACCTGCTTTACCACTCCTGATTAAAAACCAGAATACGATTGATACAGTTTTTTCCAATGATGTTCCCGTGCAGGTCAAACCTGTTGAACCTGATTCGACCGGCTTGCTCCCGATCAAAGACATTGTCAGGCAGCCTTTCAGTATTCTTTATTTCAAAAAATATATACCACATTTTATTGGCGCTATTTTGCTTTTATTCGGACTGATCTATTGGTGGAGACATCGAAAGAAAAAGGATAATAGTAAAGAGCAAATTGTCTACGTTCCCTTGCCACATGATTGGGCGTTTAATGCGCTGTCTGATCTTGAATCAAAACGATTATGGCAGAGTGGGGAAGTGAAGGAACATTACACAATGCTTACATCCATATTGCGTGAATATCTTGAAAGACGATATAGTATCAGAGCTCTTGAACAAACATCAGATGAAATTCTTGACCAATTGCGTCTTCAGCAATTAAGTCCTTTACTACTGGCGGATACAAGGGAATTACTTTCTGTTTCAGATCTGATCAAATTTGCAAAAGCAGATCCCGGGATTGATATCCATGCTGCCACGATCGAACGTGTGCGCAATTTTGTAAAACAAACCATGCAGGTGCCATCATTACTCACACCGGAAACGGACAAACCCAGTACAGATGCACCTGTGGCATAATATTTCGCTCCATGACCCATGGTGGTTGGTGTTGCTGACACTGATCCCGTTGATCATATGGTATCGGAGGCGCAAAGGCAAGCCGGAGGTAATAGCAGCATTGGATGTTCCTGTTCTCTATAGAAAAGTTCAGGACTCGTGGCGCGTCATTGCATTCAGATTTGT
>JBATMM010000391.1:0-4366 GCA_049289835.1 Saprospiraceae bacterium
CATCTTCCACTTCACTACCCCTGATTTAATCGTAGCAATAGCAAGATGCGGAGCACCAGCTTGTTCATCTGTCACCTGACACACGTACAATTTCGTCATATCAATTCGACGACGTCCAAAACCATCCCAGGATACATTTTTATCTTCCACATCAACGATGACATAGAGATATCCCTTGCCTGAAACTTTTGCATTTGATTTGTCAGTGATCCATTTTGTATCGGTGCCCACCAGATTCGCAGGAATGCCCCAACCTTGAGCATCATCTTTTCCAAAATGCACGGGTTCTGCACTGATCAGCCACCATCTTGTAAATGCAGGCATCCTGGCATCTTTCTGATGTGTATTAAAATTAGTCTTTGGCAGATAATCAATACATCTTCTCAGACATGTCATGCGGGATATCAATTCAGCACTCGTGAGATTTCTCAATTTTGACATATCAAGATTTCCATCCAATGCATTCTGCACGACATCCGCACGTCCTACATCTGCAAAATTGATCACCCACTTGCCATCGATATTTTCCATGAATGGCCCCTGTACACCATCCCATCCAAAAGTTTCCTTATTCATCATCAATCCTGCAGGAGAATGTTTGTGAAATCCAAGTTCATCATCCAATAAAGGAATGGCAGTCGGATTTCTGTAATCACGATCCAGTGCACCCTGGTACGTCCGTGCAGAATCAGGTGATGAGGCCGGCCACATGCCATTGCTGGCTGCACACAATTTCATATCCTCCACGAACGGAGAACCTAATCCTTCTGTACTCAGATATACATCAGTGCTGCCTGGCTTGTCTGCTGAATACGTCACATCCCATCCGGGCGCAAATACAGATGATGCGACATCCGGTAAAAATCCTGATACCACATACCCTTTAGGGATGGAAGGATCTTTAAATTTTACACTTTGCGACGCAGGCACAGCTGTCTTTGTCTTTTGACTAAGTACAGCTGTATAGGTTTGGTTATCAGACAATGAATTGACAGAGATCAGTTTTGGATTAGGTGTTAATCTTGCTGTTGCCAGACTTGCTACACCACCTTCATAGAAATTACTTTTGCCGACTTCAGAACCGGGAGCCACATCAAATTCCAACAAGTCAAAATTATCAACCTGCGGAAAAAAATCAGGAGCAGTAACGATAGAATAAGCCGGAAGACATTCCGTGTAAAGTCCTTTGAGATCACCTTTACGATCAAATAGAATTTGGGCGTTTACTTTTCCTTCGCAAATGCTATCTTCAAAAAGCGGAGACTGGTACAAACCATCATTGATTCGTTTTTCAAATACAGAATCTTTTACAACTTCATGATAACCGGCGGCAATCAGCGTGTCCTGCTGATGTGTGATATTTAAAAATAAAGGCTGTGTTCTGGGCTCATCATATTGATTTGGGATTTTCTGATAGTTGTTTTTACCTTTTCCTTTTACCAGCAGTTCAACATCTTCTACGTCTTGCGTATTCAGGCTGGTGAAATATCTGTTTGGTGAATAGCCATCCTCACCGGGAATCATGGCCGGCACTAAAAAGTAAAGCACTTTATTTCCTTCTTTCGCCACACGGATCAATTCTTTAGGCTGTGATACGACAAGGAATGAAGAAATTACATTTGTCATATTATGATTCTGAACGATCAGATACTTAGAGTCTCGAACAGTGGGTTTCAGATCACGATAGAATTTAAGGTCCGTATGTTCTGCGAGTTTTGCCAGTTTCTCGCTCTTGTGTGCTTCGTGAAAGGTTAGATTTCCTTCATTAAAGAGGATGTCGTGATGAAAAACTTTGCGGATGGGTTGTAAAAATGTGCGTTGATCATCATGCTGATCGTTAAACTTATCACCAGGCTTATACACGCCTGTCATCATCAGATCAATTTCATTTGATTTCACACGCTTGGCAATGAAGAGACCATATCTCGCAGGTACAACGGCGACCTTTTGAATAGGAATACCATCCTTTGGTTTATTGGTGTAGCATCGGTTGATCGTGTCATAATTGATGTCATGTTGTCCGACACGTGCTACACCCGTTCTTGAATATACCATGTCAGCATATTCGTGATGTGGTGTTTTGAATGCAGGTCGATATTCATAAGCAAATACAGCCATGACCAGGTCATCATTTGATTTGACTTCATAAATGTCCTTGATGTGTTGCCATTCTGCCAGTGCGTAAATATAGTTTTCGAGCACATCGATATGTTCTAATTCCGGATAAGCCTTAATTCCTGAAGATCTCACCCTTGGACTTGCCAGTGCATGATACAAAAGACTGAAAGCCGGAAAGCCGGGTTTGATCAGATTCATACCTGCGAAATCATCAAATCCTGAATCCGGTGTATCCTTCAATTTCTGAAGTGCATCCTTATCAAGGTCCTTCAGGAGTTCTGCTTTAAGTGCATCACCGATAAGTGTGAGATTGACACCAAGAGCATCTCTGAGATAATCAGTCCAGCCATTCTTGGCAAGCCAAATCATAAGGATTGAGAAATTCTCCTGCACATATGCACTTACCTGTGCGATGTCCTTCTCATTATTTTCCAGGAAGGAGAATAGATGCGTCCTGCTTCTACCGCTGGAGAAGATTGTATTGGCGGGGCCCATGGCCAACGCTATTGCACCAAGTTTCAGGAATTCTTTCCGTTTCATATTGAATAGTCTTGAGGATTCTCAAATATATTAAAAAGGGCGGAATAGGCGGAATGCTTCGACCGGCTAAACTCAACCTTGTGCTATGGTTCGACCTGCTCTATTCATCCTTGGGCTACAGCTCACCAACCGCAGCTCAGTAACCAGGCGGAAAGGGCAGAAAAAGCAGAAGGGCAGAAATGGACTGAAGACGATCGACGAAAGCTGTTTTAATTAGTTTAACCTTGTTTTTATTTTTCTAAGTGGTGTCTTATGTGTCCTTAAGTTTCTTAAGTGGTTCAAAAGAGGTAGCTTAATCAATTTAATTTTACCACTTAGGAACATAAGGGAACTTAAGCAGACACTTAGAAATTGGTTTTCACTTAATTTACCTGATCTTCGAAAGTACAATTTGATCTTCACCATGGGGATCAAATTTCCGGGGGCGAACTTTATCTGTGGTGTTGAGATTTAAAATAAGTGTTTTTTCATTGACAAATTTATAGATGCCGACCATGCGTGTGATTTCAGTATCATCGTCAACTTTTTTAATGATGAAATCAATAGTTTTTGGATCGGTGGTAGGATTTACATCATAGATGACTTTTAATTTTAATCCCTTGGCAATATATTTTTTACCGCCTATTTTTTCGCCGCCCTGATCCATGATCGCATATCCTTTTTTATCAAAAATAAATTTGCCGGTTTCGCCATCTTTTGTTCCCTGCCAGGTGCCTACAAGTGAATAGTCCTGTGCCTGAATAAAAGTCATGCTCAATATAAAAAATACGACTGTGCCTAAAAGTGTCTTCGTCATGATCTTATACTTTACAGAAATCATGGATCAAGATAAGGAAGTACTATCTTCGGAGTACCAATGCATGAGCATCAAAAACATACACTGCTGGTGAAGCCTTCGTGGGAAGGGACCACTCCTGACATCAACGGCCTTGTCCTGGCAGGGGGGAAAAGCAGCCGGATGGGTGAGGATAAAAGTATGCTGTCATATCATGGCATGCCTCAACGGGATTATATGCTTCAGTTGATGCATATGATAGTGCCTGATGTTTTTTTGTCATGCCATCCGGATCGTGTACCTGTGATTGATTGGCGGGTGATACCGGATACTTTTCTGGATTTGGGTCCTTATGGTGGCGTGCTCTCCGCATTTCGTCAAAATCCGAATCGTGCTTGGCTCACCGTGGCTTGTGATCAACCGCTCATTGATGAATCTTTTTTAAAAGAATTAATCAGTCAACGCGATCCTGAAAAAATAGCCACTTGTTATCATGATCCTGCTACAGGATTCCCTGAACCGATGATCGCGATATGGGAGCCAAAGGCTTATCCAGTGTTATTAAAATATTTGAGTGAAGGAAGAAGTTGTCTTCGGAAAGCACTGATCAATTCTGATGTCAAGCAAGTAGAAACTCGCCGGCCGGAGGTGTTGAGGAATGCTAATACTCTGGAAGAAGCTAATGAAATGCAACTGCTATTGAAAATTAAGGAATAACTGTATGAATATATTAGGTTTAATTTTAAAATTGGCAATGCTAATTTTAACATAAACAAATTGTTATTAAAAAAAGAAAATTGTTAAGGCCGATTGACCTACGCTCGTGTTTAGCATAGAAAAAAAACATGTTGAGCGTCGATTGACCTACATTTGTGATTAGCATAGAAAAAAATGTTGAGCGTCGGTTGACCGACGTTCTGGCGTCTGCAAAGC
>JBATMM010000392.1:0-5866 GCA_049289835.1 Saprospiraceae bacterium
TCACGTATACGGTGCCGTCAACTCCGGAAAAGCAGCCACAGCTGCACCGATGATACCGGCGTCATTGAATGCTGAAGCACTTACCACTGGTGTACGGAGATGACTGAAATGATGTGCAAATTCGTCGAATCTGAAACTGATACCTCCACCAAGAACAAAAAGTCGAGGAGAGAAAAGTAGAATCAAATAATCAAGGAACTCAGCTAATTCATCAGCCCACTCATCATATTCAAGCAGGCGCTCTTTTCGGGCTCTGTTGCTCACCCAGTCTTCAGCTATCTTGCCCTTATAATTGATGTGTCCGAATTCCGTATTTGGAACAAGTATTCCATCATAAAAAAGTGCAGAACCAATACCTGTACCCAGAGTCAATAGTATAACCGTACCTCTGACATTTTTTATGTTGCCAAACATACGCTCGGCCATGCCGGCCGCATCTGCATCATTGATGACATAAAACTTATGCCCTGTATAATTGAAAAGTAATTCTTCAACATTGACACCTATCCATGATTTATCAATATTGGCTGCTGAGTATGCGATACCATCCTGAATGATAGCCGGAAAACCACATCCTATTTTTTCACCATGCCAGTCAATATCCTTCAGCGCATCACGGATGCTTGTAGCTACAGCAACTGGTGTTGAAGGCTGGGGTGTATCAACCTTGATGCGTTCTCCGATAAGTTCCCCCGTCTCTAGATTGACAAGCCCGAACTTTATGCCGGAGCCACCGATATCAATTCCAAGTGCAGGTGAGCTCATATTGAATTATTATTTGACAGCTTTGATATACATTTTGACATCCTTGAGTGGTCTGTCTCTTGAATCCTTCTGCACTAAAGCAATCTTGTCAATGACATCCAATCCGGAAATCACTCTGCCAAAAACTGTGTAGTCGCGATCCAATGCAGGTGTCCCACCTAACTCCATATATTCCTTTTTCTGTTCAGGAGTATAGGATGTACCTTTTCTTGATTCGAACATATCAATTACACTACTCTCGACCGGCCTTCCCTGCACAATATAGAACTGCGAACCTGATGACATTTTTTGCGGATTAACATTATCACCCATTCTGGCTGCTGCCAAAGATCCTTTCACATGGATCAGACTATCGACAAACTCAGCAGGAACCTGATAACCCGGACCGCCCATGCCCAAAGGTGCACCTGCAGCAGCATGTTTTGAATCCGGATCTCCACCCTGAATCATGAATCCATCGATCACGCGGTGAAACAATAATCCATCATAAAAGCCCTGTTCAATCAGTTTCAGAAAATTATCTCTGTGTTTAGGTGTGGCGTCATAAAGTTCTGCCACCATCACACCATAATCTGTGGTAATCTCGATGAGGCATTTTGTGGGAGGATTGATGATAAGCGGTTGAGTCATGGTAGTTGTTTTCTTTCCTTTTGTGGCACTTAGCGTGACATCATACTTGCCGGAATGTGTATAGTGATGATTTGGAACAGAATCTTTTGATTGGGTACCATCACCAAAATTCCATAGATATGAATCCGCTTTCTCCGAATTATTTTTGAATTCAATAGTAGCCGGTGCATCTGCACGATCAGCACTCATTGAAAATTTTGCCATTGGTTTCATACATGAGGTGAATGTCATCAACATCAATCCACCACTTAAAATCTTGTTATTCCACATCATTAGTCAATCATTTTTATAGTCATCTTGATATTTTTCAACGGCCGGTCATGCGCATCTTTTGGCTCCTGGCTGATTTTATCCACTACTTCCATACCGGAGACAACTTCACCGAATACAGTGTACTCCATATCGAGACTAGGGTATCCACCTAGATTCATATAGGCTTGTTTCTGTGCATCATTGTATTTGATTTTCTTTTGGTCTTCATAATATTTCAGCTCGGTTTCATTTTGCTTAGCTCCGGTGACAATATAAAACTGACTTCCGGAAGACCTTTTATCATTGCTTGGGAGTCTGGCTGCAGCTAATGCACCCCTGAGATGAGGAGCGCCGATTTCAGCAGGAATTTCATAACCCGGTCCGCCCGAACCTAAAAGGTCACCTTCAGGTGACTTTTTTGATGTCGGATCTCCACCCTGGATCATGAAATTGTTGATCACCCGATGAAAAAGAAGCGAATCATAAAAACCTGATTTTGCAAGCTTGATAAAATTATCCCGATGCTTAGGTGTGCTGTTGTAAAGAACGATGGTGATATCTCCATATTCCGTCGAAATCAGGGCGTGATGCTCTTTCTCCTTACACCCCAGAAAAGGGAGCACTAAGCCTATAAGAATCAATATAAATAAGGAATAAATACCTCTCTTCATGATCATGTTTTTTCTTGATTGGACAGCAAAGGTGCAAAATACTCTACGACTTTTCGGCGTAGTAATGCTTCCTGTGGCCCAAGTCCCTTAATATCAATAGGCATCTGAGCTTTCCAATGAGGCCATCCATCAGCATCCATGCCTTCAAATTCAAAATATCCATCTTCAGACAGCAGATGACAGACTGCTATATGCATCAGATCCTGTTTCTCTTCTTTTGTAAACTTCACCTGGTGCCTTCCCAGCTCCTGTATCCCTATGAGATAGAGCATGGCATTGAGGTCGGGCAGCTCACTTCGATTGAACCTGTCCTTAATCCAATGACGCACCCGTAACCACTCAAAATCCAGCTGCCATTCTTCCATAGGGGTGCAAAGATAGGCAGGCCAAAGGTCTTTTGGAATCCTCGAAACAATCACCTGAAAGGATGAAATGAGCATCTGCTATTATCCTGACCTTTAACCTGTGACATCAGGTATTGATTTGTCCCGAAAAAATGAAGAAGAGAATTAATTTGGAAGTAAATCCGTGTGTATAATGAGACCCTCATCTCTTCGCTTTCTTATATCAGTCACTGGCCTGACCCCAATTGTAATTTTTTTATTCTCCTTTTTCTCAAAGGAGCCCGGATCAGACCCTCAGATGAAGATCTTGGATTCATTACAGACCCTTATCCGAAAAGAAGTCGGCGCCGGAACAAATCATTTTCTGCCCCTGGCTATTGCATATGATTCTGTAGCAAGACTATCCGGTGATTCGCTTCGCATGGGGAAGGGCAAAAACTTCTTAGGGATGTATTCTTATCTGACCGGCAATCATGAAATGGCGATTGAATATTATCTCGCTGCACTTCCTTTCTTCACAACCGTGAGAGATACTTATTTTATCGGCATGATGAATAATAATATCGGAGCTGCTTATGAATACAGGAAGGAACCTGAACAATCTATCTCTTATTATAAAACTGCATTAGCATCATTCACATTACTGAAAGACACATTGTGGATGGCCAATGTGTTGAACAATATTGCTATTCAACTCAATGTGGCAGAACGAAATGAAGAATCTCTCGAACATTATATCCGGGCAAAGACTTTGTACACCACCCTACACGATTCATCAACGATGGCAACCCTGATTGCAAATATGGCTGAATGTTATCGTCTGTTGGGCAAGTATACCACGGCCATTGAAATGGAAAAAGACTATTTGAATAATTATAAAAAATTTCACACTACAGATGTTGTCAGCAATGCATATGCAGCATTGGGAAGATCCTACCTCGCGCTTAATCAATTGGCAGAAGCAAAAAAATATAATGATCTATCCATTAAAATCAGGAAAGAAAATAAATTCCAATATCTCCTGTCCAATAACTATGAAGTCGAAAGTGGCATTTTTGAGAAAGAAGGAAATTACAAACAGGCGTTGGTCTCCTTCAAAAATTTCAAAGCCAGTCAGGATTCAATGCTCAATAAAGAAAAGGATGACCGTATCACACAGCTTACAACGGAATATGGCGTAAAAGAAAAGGATCAGCAGATATCTCTTCTCAACACTCAGAATGAATTAAATACACTACGAATTGAAAAAAGTAACCGGCAAAAATTACTTTATGGGATAGTGGCACTTTCGTTTATCATTTGTGCCCTCGCACTTTATTATTTATTAAATCTGAAATCGAAAACCAACAAAGAGCTGGCAGAAAAGAATGATATTATTTCAAAAGCACTTTCCGAAAAAGATATCTTACTCAGAGAAATCCATCATCGTGTCAAGAATAATCTCCAGATGATATCAGCACTTCTCTATCTGCATGGGAAATCAGTTGATGACACCTCTGCCCAGGAAGCTCTCATGGAAAGCCAGAATCGTGTGCAGTCCATGGCGATGATCCATCAGAACTTGTACCAGAATGATAATTTATTAGGTGTAAGCGTAAAAGATTATCTGGATAAATTGATGAATCATCTGATCAGTTCATATAACATCGAACAAGATAGGATTCGGATCAATAAAGTGATCGAAATTGCACATGTCGACGTCGATACTGTGATTCCATTGGCATTGATCATCAACGAGCTCATCAGTAATGCGCTGAAATATGCATTCAGGGATGGACGAAAAGGCATCATTGACATCTTCTTTGGTGAACGAAATGGCGACATCGTACTTGAAGTCAAAGACAACGGCCCGGGCTTACCTAAAAATGTGAATAAGGATGAGAATGGCAATTTCGGATTCAAGCTCATCAATATTCTCACCGAACGATTAGGCGCTACCTGGACAACAGAATCCGTGGATGGCACTAAAGTCACCCTTGTCGTCCCTCATAAAAAAGCTGCATAATCTCAACATATGAATTCAATCAATATTCTCGTCGTAGAAGATGAAGCGCTTGTCGCAGCTATGATCAAAGAAGCGTTGTCTAAAACAAAATATACCGTTCGTGCAGTAGCCTTCAATAAAGAATCCGCGGAAAAATATCTTGCTACTGAACCCATTGATGCTGCATTGCTGGATATTAATCTTGAAGGAAATTTTGAAGGAATTGACATTGGTAGGCTCATCCGTGATCAGCATCACATTCCGTTCCTCTATATCACTGCCCATGCAGATGATCAGACACTTCACAATGCGAAACTGACACAACCGTCCGGCTATATTGTAAAACCTTTTACCGAGAGAGATTTATTGGCAGGACTTGAAATCGCACTTTATAATTTTCATCAACGGCAATCCCCACTTTCAGATCTGACCTTAATCAATCAACGTCTCAAGGATCCTCTGTCAAATCGTGAACTGGATGTACTGAAATTAATATTCGAAGGCCGCACTAACCAACAAATGTCAGAAGAATTATTCCTCTCCATCAATACGATCAAAACCCATCTGTCAAGACTTTTTGCAAAACTGAATGTCAATTCAAGGACGGAAGCGATAGCAAGAGTGAGGGATTTGATGTGACTACTTTACCCCTAAATCCCCTAAAGGGGACCTTTTATCTTGAATATAGAAACTCATTCTTTTTCAAACTTTAATGTCTTATAAAGAGTCCATTCATCAAAATATTGATTTCAAAAATTCATTAAACGACACCTTTCCATTATTAAAAGTGATCTAATTTAGTACTTAAATTTATTCAATACGAAAAGGGTCCCCTTTAGGGGATTTAGGGGTTATATTTTAGTTTTTCTTTTCCTTGATCTCTTCCATAACCAAAATATAATCGCAAGGATAATCGCAAATGGCCACAACACAAAAATGGAGATAATGAAATTAACAAAACCATACCATCCGGAAGAAATGGATTCTTTGAAGCGCTCCAGAAAGTTTACATTATGATCCGGTTTGTAGACATAATCTTTTTGTTGTAACAGCGTGAGATCAAGTGTGCTTAAGTCAACCTGGTTAGTCAGAAATTTAAGACGTCCTTCGGCGCTTTCGATTTCTTCTTCAAGAACACGTATTTGTTCCCGGACGCTCAATATATCTTCAATTGTTTTTGCTGTCTTCAGGAGCTGACGATATTGATCCAGATAAGCTTT
>JBATMM010000393.1:0-4871 GCA_049289835.1 Saprospiraceae bacterium
AAAACTATTCAAAAGTCCGATATTTGATCAGCATTACCCTTGTAAAATCCTTTAAAGATGGAAAATCAGACCCTTCAATATCCCGAAACGAAAAACTTCATAGCGGGGAAATTCGTGCCGCAGACCAACAGGACATTAAATGTGGTCACCCCTTTGTCAGGCGGTATATTATCAAAAGTGACGTTATCTGATGCGGCAGAGCTTGATAAAGCTGTGCAGGCTGCGAAAGCTGCTTTTCCATCATGGTCCGCCACACCTATCAAAGAAAGGGTCCAGGTTTTCTATAGATATAAAACACTTTTAGAAAAACACGTGAAAGAATTAGCACAGCTCGTGCATGAAGAGAATGGGAAGACAATTGAGGAAGCCACAGCGGAGGTAGAGAAGAGTATTGAACTCACAGAATTCGCATGTTCACTTCCACAATTAATTTCCGGTGAATTACTTGAAGTCAGTAAAGGAGTCGAATGCAGAGTTGAACACAAGCCGCTTGGTGTCGTCGCTTCCATAGCACCTTTCAATTTTCCAAACATGGTTCCGCACTGGACAATACCAAATGCAATCGCTCTGGGAAATTGTATGATATTGAAACCATCTGAGCAGGTGCCTATTTCTGCTATTCGTATTTCTGAATTATTGAAAGAAGCAGGTTTGCCTGATGGTGTATTCAATGTTGTGAATGGGGATAGAGAAATCGTCGAAGCGATATGTGATCATCCGGATATTGAAGCGGTGTCATTTGTGGGTTCGACCAAAGTAGCGAAGATTGTATACCGTCGTTCGACAAGTAATCTGAAAAGATGTGTTGCACTCGGTGGTGCTAAGAATCATCTCATTGTTTTACCTGATGCACATCTTGAAATGACTGCATCAAATATTACGGCCAGCATGAGTGGTTGTGCAGGGCAACGTTGTATGGCAGCATCAGCTATGGTTGCTGTAGGTCCGCTTGATGCGATCATCAGCAAGATTTGTGATGAGGCGAGGAAAATAATTCCCGGAAAAAATCTCGGCAGTGTCATCAGCAAAGAAGCAAAAGAAAGAATTGAACGCTACATCACAGAAGCTGAAAAGGCCGGTGCAAAAATTTTGGTCGATGGACGAAATTGTGTGGTGCCCGGAAAAGAAAATGGATTTTATGTTGGCCCAACAGTGATTGACTACGTCACGCCGGATATGGCAATTGCGAAGGAAGAAGTATTCGGTCCTGTCCTCGCCATCATACGTGCGAAGGATATTGACGAAGCATTAGCCATTGAAAATTCAAGTAACTATGGTAATGCCGCATCAGTATTTACACAAAGTGGCGGCATGGCACGGAAGGTAATGGAAGGCGCTTCTGCAGGAATGATCGGCGTCAATGTTGGCGTCCCTGTGCCTCGCGAACCATTTTCATTTGGTGGTTGGAACGAAAGTAAATTTGGTGTCAATGACATCACCGGAAAAAGCTCTATCGAATTCTGGACGAAATTGAAGAAGACAACTGTGAAGTGGAATCCGGAATCGAAGACGAACTGGATGAGCTGAGAAGATTTACGATTTACGAATGACGATTTACGATTGTCCTGGTCATTAATTCTCCTTTAAAACATAAAATATTATTGGAATTTTATTTTTTGCAAATTTTAGAGTAATTTAGTATTCACTTCTAAAGTTGAATATTATGAATGAATCTGATCTTAAAGAGCGATTCTTACGATTCGCTCTGGATGTATATCATCTAACACAAAAATTTCCAAAAGAATCAGTCTATTTTGTAATTACTAATCAAATCTTGAGAAGCTCCTCTTCACCTGGTGCCAATTACCGTGCAGCTTGCCGTGGTAAATCCGGACCTGATTTTATAAATAAATTGAAGATCGTTGAAGAAGAATTGGATGAATCTATTTATTGGTTCCTATACACAAATGGTGTCAATTCAAAATGGCTTGTAGAAACTGAACCGTTACTTAAGGAATGCAATGAGCTATTAGCAATCACGGTATCTTCAATTAAAACCAGACGAAATTCTGTGCATAAAAATTAATCATGCCTGTAAGAATCGAAAATTCAATCGTAAATCGTCATTCGTAAATCGTAAATATGACCGAAAATCTGACGATTTTTCAATAACAATTTCCATCCGCAATCTCCAAGGCTTCGGAAATTATACTCAGTCCTTCATCAATCTGCTCCTTCGTGATCGTCAATGGCGGACACGTAAAAATATAATTCCATCGCACAAAAGTATACATCCCGAGTTCTTTGATCTTTGCGGCGACTTTGTTCATGACTTCCATTTGTGATGCAGGAGCATTGAATTCAGCCATGGGCTCTTTTGTCTCGCGGTTTTTGACAATTTCAAGACAGCCTAATAAGCCTGTTGTGCGGAAATCACCGATGCTCTGATGCTTTGTTTTTAATTCTTCCATTCGTGTTGTAATGTATTCACCCATGGCTGCTGCATTTTCAATCAGATTTTCATCTTCATAAATATTTAATGTTTCAAGACCTGCAGCACAACTTACCGGATGTGCAGAATAAGTGAGGCCGATCATTAATGGTTTATCATTATAATGTGCAGCGATTTTATCTGAAACAATTAATGCACCTAATGGCAGATAACCAGCAGTGATCCCTTTCGCGGTTGCTATCATATCCGGAACGACACCATGATAATCTACAGCAAACCATCTTCCTGTTCGACCAAAACCACTCATCACTTCATCCGAGATCAGGAGGATGTTGTATTTATCACAGAGTGCTCTCACTTTTTGCAAATAATCAGGTGGATATTTGATGCATCCTGAGGATCCGCTCTCTCCTTCCATCAATATCGCTGCGATATTTTCGGGTCCTTCAAATTGAATGACGCGTTCGATATGACTTACACATTCACGACTACATGTATTGATTTCTTTTCCCCAGGGACAACGATAACAATACGGATCTTCGACATGCACAATATTCGGTACCTGCTGTGCATCTGATGGAAGCTTGCGTGGATCACCACCTGCACTCATGGCGCCATATGATGCTCCATGAAATGCCCTATATCGCGCTATGATCTTATGTTTGCCGGTATACAATCTTGCAAGCTTAATGGCATTTTCAATTGCTGTAGCTCCGCAGACCGTAAAAAATGTTTTATTCAGAGGGCCAGTAGTGATTTCAGATAATTTTTTTCCTAACAATCCTCTTACTTCAGTGACACAAGAAGGTGTGACAAAGCTCACTTTCTGCATTTGTTCTGCGACTGCCCGGGTCACCCGTTGATTGCCATGACCTATATTAACATTCATCAGGCCGGATGAGAAATCGAGGTATCGTTTTCCATCATAGTCGTAGATGTATACACCTTCGGCATATTTGACGGCGATAGGATTGAGTCCGGATTGTTTGCTCCAGGAGAAAAGGGTGTAGTCAAGGTTGTCCTGGACGATGGTTTGTCTATCGGATATGGTATCTGTAGTCATAGTAATTTGATTTCATGGTAAAGATAGCTGCCTTATCTAAGATTGTAATCTTTCGAAATCAGATACCAGATATCAGATGCCAGAGACTATAATTTCTTAATTACTTTAGAAAGGAGATCGCATATCTCCTCACAATTTGAGAAATTATTTCTTAGTTTTAACGACTTCATACCACCAGTTAAAAACATTAATCATGAAAAGGCATAATTTTAAAGAACTGCGCGTTTGGCAGTTTTCAATGGATGTTGTTGATGACATCTATTTACTGACTTCTGGTTTTCCAAAAGAAGAACAATTTGGTCTCAGTCATCAGCTAAGAAAATCAGCAGTATCTATTCCTTCAAATATTGCAGAAGGTTGTGGTAGAGGGACAGATCCGCAATTAGTACATTTCCTTAATATTGCTCAAGGTTCTGCATTTGAATTGGAAACTCAAATCTATATTTCATTGCGACAAAAATTATGTAAAAGGGAGCAGTTGGATTCTACAATTAAAAAAATTGTCGAAGTGCAAAAGATGATAGATGGATTTAGTGATTTGTTCAGGTAGGACTTTTTTTTAATCAGAGTGATTAGTCTGGCATCTGGTCTCTGGCATCTAATGGAGACAAACCAATTAATCTCAATTGTAATATCTTCGGCAAATGACAGACTCGAGTCTATACAGCAAAGATCTCGCCCCTATTCCTCAGGATAAGAGAACCTGGAATACCTGGAACTATACCGCACTATGGATCTCCATGAGCCTCTGTATCCCAACATACATGCTGGCCAGCTCACTTATCGAAGGAGGCATGAACTGGTGGCAGTCGATACTGACTATTTTTTTGGGAAATACAATTGTGCTTGTTCCCATGATCTTGAACGGACATGCAGGTGCAAAATATGGAATACCATTTCCTGTACTTGCACGTGTCAGTTTCGGAACAAAGCTTGCAAATCTGCCTGCACTTCTTCGCGCTATCGTTGCCTGTGGATGGTTTGGAATACAGACGTGGATCGGAGGGTTTGCATTGTATCAGATGTTGAGAATGTGGATACCTGGCTTGGAAACATTACCGCGGATATTTCCTGAATCGTGGGGTTTGAATACAGGTCCTGCTATTACCTTTTTTCTTTTCTGGCTGATCAATATGCTCGTTGTGTATTTGGGTGTCGAGAGCATCAGAAAATTATTAGTTTTTAAAGCTTTCTTTTTGCCTATTGCCGCATTGGCTTTATTGTTTTGGGCGATCAATGCAGGACATGGACTCGGACCGATATTAGCACAGCCATCAAAATTTCAAACCGGTGCACAATTCTGGAATTTCTTTTTTCCGGCGCTCACAGGTATGGTTGGATTTTGGGCAACACTATCACTTAATATTCCGGACTTCACGCGCTATGCAAAAAGTCAGAAGGCACAGATCACAGGGC
>JBATMM010000394.1:0-3062 GCA_049289835.1 Saprospiraceae bacterium
CCCTGGTGATACAGTTGATTTTTTTATTCAGAGTGAAGTTTCAGTTGTGTATTCTTTTGCTAGTGAAGGATTGGATGACTGGACGTTAATCAGCTCCACTAGTGGGAGTCATATTAAATTTATAGCAGGCACTTTTCCGGGTGTTCTACATATCACAGCCATGAATGATTGTGGACTCTCTGCTCCGCTCACATTAAATCTTAATCCTGTATTTGTACCTCAGGTGACTATACAGAATTCAGGAACACAATTGATCGCAAACATCAATGGTATTTCATATCAATGGTTTTTAAATGGACAGCCTCTGGCCGGTGCAACAAATGATACGCTCACTCCAACACTTAATGGACAATATACGGTACAGGTCACCTTTGATACAGGATGTAAAGCGTTCTCCAATCCTGTCGATATAGTGCTCAGCTCAACCTTCCATCCGTCATACATCCCACTGAATATTTATCCTGTTCCGGCTACAGACCAAATATTTATTTCCGGAATAAACGGTGATTACACGTACACTATTCTTGATATTTTAGGAAAGAAAATAAAAACTGATGAGGGTGTTGAAAATAAAATTCCCATTGGATATCTTTCTCAAGGAATGTACATACTCAAAGTCGAACAAAACGGAAGAACATATCTCTCTAAATTTATTCGCAATTAATAAAAGAAATTCCTGTGACGGATCACAATTCTATTTTCACCGGATCCATTCCGGAGCACTATGATCATTACCTCGGCCCGATGTTTTTTGAGCCTTATGCGATTGAAGTAGCTCGCCGAATTGATCCTTCGAAAGTAGATATCGCATTAGAAATCGGTTGCGGCACTGGTCGAGTCACAAGACATTTAAGAAAAGTACTTTCAAAGCACACAAAACTTATTGCATCGGATATCAGCCCCGATATGATGCAATTGGCCAAAGAGCATTTAAAGGATCAGCATATTGAATGGCAAATGATCAATGCACAGCAATTGCCATTTGAAGATAGTAGCATTGACCTCATCGTGTGCTGTTTTACGTACATGTTTGTAGAGGATAAAGCCAAAGCTTTTTCTGAAGCATACCGAGTTTTAAAACCGGGAGGCATGTTACTGTTTACGACATGGGATAAGTTGGAATACAATGAAGCTTCAAATGTTTTCAGACATATTGCAAAACCATATTTGCCTGATCCTGTCCCCTCATCCTTTCGACTACCGTTTATTTTCAATGATCATTATGTCATAAAGGAAATGCTGGAGGCAGCTGGTTTTTCAACAATAAAAATTGAAAGCGTAGAGAAGAAATCCATTTGCCATTCTGCACATGAAGCTGCGACAGGACTGGCACGCGGAGGATCATTGTATCATGAGATCATGAATCGAAATCCGGCATGGATAGAAGAAATCTGCGAAAAACTAGAGAAAGAGCTTGCGGAGCAATTTGGCGAGTCGCCCATGGTAGCGAACATGAGGGCAGTGGTGTGCGAAGCAGAAAAGTGAGACAGTAAGACAATAAGACAGTAAGACAGTAAGACAGTAAGACAGTAAGACAGTAAGAAAGTAAGAAAGCAAGAAAGCAAGAATGTAAGAAAGTAAGAAAGCAAGAAAGCAAGAAAGTAAGAAAGTAAGAGAGGCTATTTAGCTCCATCGGAGCGACATCTCTGTAGCACGAAGTGCGAAAGAGGTTTTTGAGCTCCATCGGAGCGATATATTTTTATCCACCCTAATAGTGTATCTCAGGGTAAAATTTAATTTGCATAAATTCATTTTTAAATAATTTCTGCGTAATTAGCGGTCATGATCACAGTAGCTGAAGCATCCGACATCATCACAAATCATATTCGTGACTTTGGCATTGAAGAGGTCAACTTACATCAATCCACCGGACGCATACTCCGCGATGAAATCTATTCAGATCGCGACATGCCTCCATTCGATCGGGTATCGATGGATGGAATAGCTATCCGGTATGATGCGTTCGAAAAAGGAACAAGAAATTTTTTTATCACCGGCATGGCTGCAGCAGGTTCACCTCAAAAAACATTGATTGATCCTTCACATTGTTTTGAAATCATGACCGGTTCTGTGACACCTCTTGATGCAGACACGATCATTCCTTATGAATGGCTCACGATTGAAAATGGAATAGCAACCGTTGTAAATGAAAATGTAAAACCTGGTCAGAATATCCATCGGAAAGGAATAGACCGAAAGAAAGGTGATCTGCTGATTCCTACAGGCAGATTAATTTCTCAATCCGAAATAGGAGTCATGGCATCAGTTGGAAAAACAAATGTTGTCGTTAGTCGCCAGCCGAAAGTGATGATCATTTCTACAGGGAATGAATTGATCACAATCGATCAGATACCTCTACCCCATCAGGTCAGAATGAGTAATGTCCACCAGTTGCAATCATGTTTTCAAAAATTGCACATTGATGCAGAGAGATCGCATCTACAGGATGATTATGATGCCATTACTTCAGCTCTTGAAAGTTATATCACTGCCTATGATGTCATCATCATCAGCGGTGGTATTTCTGAAGGGAAATATGATTTCATACCCACAGCACTTGGATCAGTTGGCGTACAAAAACATTTCTATAAAGTGAAACAAAGACCAGGTAAACCATTTTGGTTTGGTACACATCCATCAGGATGCACTGTATTTGCTCTTCCCGGGAATCCTGTTTCATCTTTCCTTTGCTTCATCCGCTACATCAAGCCCTGGCTTGAACATTGCCTTCAACAAACTCCTTCACCACCACAGTTTGCAAAACTTGCATCTGACGTTTCATTCACTCCCAATCTTGCTTATTTCATGACCGTGCGACTCCAACAAAATGAAAGTTGTGAAATGATCGCTATACCTGCCCCCGGCCACGGATCCGGTGATTATGCTAATCTTGTGGATGCAGATGCATTTATTGAGTTACCTGCGGATAGTGATGCCTTTAAGAAGGGGGAAGTGTTTGAGTATTTTAGATTTTAGATCTCAGGATCAAAGTTATTTTCAAAATTATCCTGGACAAAATAAAAAAGCAATGTTGAGCGCAATGTTGAGCGCAATGTTGAGCG
>JBATMM010000395.1:0-4959 GCA_049289835.1 Saprospiraceae bacterium
TTGATGGACAAGTGCTTATGCTCTATATAGATTCATCCCCCTTAAAAGCAGAATTGTCTACCATGAAAGAAACCATCATGACATCAGTCAATCAACGCCTCGGAGAAAATTTCGTCAAAGAAGTAAGAGTTCTATAACATCGAATTGCAAGTTGCCAATTACTTATTGCCCTTTGCTTACGGTTGCTGAGCTGTAGCACATGGATGCGGGCCGCAAGTCGAAGCATTGCTTATTGCCTATTGCCTATTGATCACGTTTTCCCATTAGGCCTCACATACTCTGCAGGCATCTTACTGGCTTTCCTTTTTCCTTTCATTTGTGCAGCCATCTTCATCGCTGCGGGCATATCCACTGCACCAGCAATGCCCAATTGATCTGAAGCTACCATGTCATATGTACCCGGTTCAATAACTTTAGCGGGTAGCTTTCTGGCACTTTTAATCAAAACATCTTTTACCTGTGCAGCAGACAATGTCGGATATCTTGAACGAATCATAGCCGCAAGTCCGGTCACCACAGGGGCAGACATACTTGTTCCACTGGCATATTCATATTGACCATCAGGCGTGGTAGAATAAATGTAAACTCCAGGTGCAAAGACATCAACACCTTTCTTTCCATAATTCGAAAATTCAGCAATAGTTTGCTCACCACCCTCAGGAGACAAGGCACCAACAGACACAAAATTCTTCGCCATGTGAGGCCCGAAAAGACATTTTTTTGCGTAAGTATCATTTGGGAAATTCGCTGTTATATCCACATTTGCGCTTTCATTTCCCGCACCATGTACAAGTAGCACGTCGTGTTTAGAGGCGTATTTCAATGCATTGTCAACGAGGTATTTTTCTGGAGAATATCCTTTCCCAAAACTCATATTGATCACTTCAGCCCCATTGTCCACAGCATAACGGATCGCATTGGCTACATCTTTATCTCTTTCGTCACCATCCGGAACTATCTTCACGACCATCAGCGCTACGTTGTCTGCAATACCATCGACACCTATTCCATTATTCCGCTCTGCACCGATGATACCCGAAACATGCGTTCCATGAAATGAGAATTCGCCACTTACCATATTATTCCCATAGTATATGTTGGCAAAATCTGTATAGTTGTCACCGATGATGGTACGAGCATTATATTCGGGATTGTACATATAGTTGATATTCTCTTCGTCCTTTTCCTTTTGAGACTTAAATTCATCAGTAGCGACTTCAATCAACCAGTCGATACTTTTTACCTCCATGCCCTGGTCTTCTACATTGTGAATAATTTTTGCTGCGGTCTGCACATCTTCATTCGAAGAATTCTCAAGCTTTGTTAAATCAAGGCTATCTCCATGCATCTCATCTTTTGCTGCATTAAGGCATTTTAAAACTATCATTTCCATTTGAGTAACCTTATCGATGTCCGCATTTGCATTAGCTAGTTTTGTTTCAACGATGGATCTCATTTCAACGAATTGAGCAAATTCCTTTTTCTTTTTACCTGTAAGATGCAGTGTGTCAACATGAGCCCACACGCTTCTTTCTTTTGCATAAACCCTGGTGACCTCAAGGGCCTCCTTGACTACACTTTTTCCATCCGGGCCTCCCAGAAAATTCCAACCTGAAATATCATCTACATATCCATTTCCATCATCATCTTTATGATTTCCAGCTATTTCACCCGGATTGATCCAGATGTTGTCTTTTAGATCCGGATGCTGAATATCAACACCACTATCCAGTATAGCCACAATCACTTTTCTTGATTTTCCCGGAGTTTGTGCTGCATACCAGTCGGCGGACCCAATTCCTGTAGGAAATTTACTATCAGCTCCCTGTTGATGCCAGTCTTTCATTTCTTCCTGCCCCATCAATGGAGATAAGAGGAGAATAACCGCCAAAAGGAAGAAAACACTCTTGATTTGGATTTGCATATGATCGATGTTCAGTGAATAAAGTCTATACTAAAGACTTGCAATAATAGTTTATTGTTCAGGACGAGTTGATTATTTTGGATGAATCCATATTTGTGGTTGACCATATCCATTCATTCGGGCATTTATCCGGCAGGTACAACCTTGAGGTTCTATATCTTTGAGCACCCTTCACCCGCGGTCTTTTAGTTTCTATCAACAAAACAGGATTTAGTTGAGATCAAGGCTTTTGCAAACATTACTATTATTGATCTGTATCCCGTGTACTTGCGCATGGGCTCAGGGCGAATTAGGGATAGTGGCAGGCATATCCAACTATCAGGGGGAACTAACTTCATATAGTGCTGCAAATGGCTTCAAAGCTAAAATAGGACCTGTCATTGGAGTCCATGCCGGTTATGAATTGAACAAAAGATTTCAACTGAGGGGCGATCTATTATACCTGAGGTTATCAGGCGATGATAAGTTAAATAATCACGAAATCTCAAGAGCCAGAAATCTAAATTTTTTCTCACCGGTTTTTCAACTTGCAGGAGGAATCGACTGGAATATATTAGGCTTTAGCCAAAAGGATGCCTTGTCATTTTCTCCTTATGCTTCGTTAGGAGTAAGTCTGTTCCATATGAATCCAAAGACTACATATCAAGGGAAAAAAATAGCTCTTCATCCATTAGGAACAGAAGGCCAATATCTTTCGGATTATCCGGATCAAAAACCTTATAGTCTGTTACAACCTTCCATACAATTAGGTGGTGGTCTTAAAGTATTTACAACCGGCAAAATCATTATTGCCATTGAAGCCATGATGTCTTATTCATTCACGGATTATATTGATGACGTCAGCACGATTTACATTACATATGATGAGTTGCTCGCAAAAGCAGGACTTTTAACTGCTGCTCTGGCCAACAGACAAGGAGAATATCTGAATGCAGAACCTGTAATAGTACCCACAGGCGCCCTGCGAGGAAACGATAGTAATAATGATTTTTTCGGAACAATCACGATCCGTTTTGGAATCCCGATAGAGATCCGGTCCAATCAATATAAAGTGAGACATAAGCATGGAAAAACTATACATTGTCCTCAATTCTGATTAAAGTATTTTTACACCAGTTTGATCACTCCGCTTCACATATTGAAACAATACTGGGGTTATGCTGACTTCAGACCTCTTCAAAAAGATATAATTGATCAGGTACTTCTGAAAAAAGATGTTCTGGCCCTTCTTCCTACCGGAGGTGGCAAATCACTATGTTACCAGGTTCCTGCATTGTGTCTGGAAGGTCTTACCATCGTGATCTCACCACTTATTGCTTTGATGAAAGACCAGGTAGCTCGTCTGAAGCAATTGAAAATTCCATGTGATGCTATTTATTCCGGTATGAGCAGCAGAGACATTGATCGAATTCTTGATAATGCGAGATTTGGTAAAACGAAACTTCTGTATGTATCGCCTGAACGTCTTAAAACTGAAATTTTTGTTGCGCGTGTGAAATCAATGAACGTAAGTTTAATTGCAGTCGATGAAGCTCATTGTATTTCACAATGGGGTCATGATTTCAGACCATCCTATCTTGAAATCGGTGAACTGCGCAAGTTGCTTCCCGGGATTCCCTTACTTGCACTAACCGCAACGGCAACAAACGAAGTAACTCAGGAAATCATTGAGCGACTGGAATTGAAGGATGGTGTGATCATCAGGGATAGTTTTGCACGACCCAATCTTCATTACCATGTCATTCCACGAGAGGACCAATTGCCTTATATTGAGAGATTACTTCTCAAGAGTTCTGGTTCAGCTATCATTTACGTCAGGCATCGGCGTCTTTGTCGTGAATTATCGGATTGGCTTCAGACAAAGGGGATAAAATCAGGTGCGTATCATGGTGGAATGGAGATGCAGGATAGAGATGCTATACAGGATAGTTGGATACACAATAAAACAAAAGTGATAGTAGCTACGAATGCTTTTGGAATGGGTGTTGATAAAAGTGATGTGCGGATGGTGATCCATTTTGATTTGCCTCCGGGAATTGAAGAATACTACCAGGAAGCGGGTAGGGCAGGTAGGGATGGGCAGGAATCTTATTGCATCATAGTAGTGAAGCCTTCAGGTATCAAAAACCTGGTGCAGAAAGTTGAAAGCAGCTTTCCTGATCTCACCGAACTTCGAAGAGTTTATAAATCAATTCATATCTATCTTGACCTCGCTATTGGTTCCGGAAAAGATGAAACATTTGATTTTGATTTTCCTTCATTCATTTCAAGATTTGGGTATAAAAGCGCAGAAGTATATCAGGCACTTGATATTATAGCAAAGGATGGCTGGTTTGTGATTGATGAATCTGCTATGCGGGGCAGCACTGTTCAAATATTGACGGATGCAGAAACATTATACAATAGTCAGATAGCTGATACGCATGTGGACCTGCTGACAAAAGCATTGCTGAGAGGATATGAAGGACTTTGGTCTGCTGATGTTCACATCCAGGAAGGTAGACTTGCCCGTTTTCTAAATTGGAATGAGCATGATGTTATCAAACAATTAGCGCAGCTACAGTCAAAAGGACTGATTCGGTATATGCGATCTCAAAGTAAAAATCAGATTACTTTATTACGCGAACGGGTTCCTGAACAGAACTTTACCATTGATATGAAATCATACATATTGCGGAAAGAGAAAGCTGTTTCACGCATGAATGCGATGGTAGCGTATCTGGGTGAAGATGTGCAATGCAGGGAAATGTTTATCCGAAATTATTTTGGTGAAAATCAAACAGAACCATGCGGACATTGTGATCGTTGCAGACAAAGAGAGAAACAAAAAACATCATGGGGTGAAACTATCGACCAGACATTAAAGGAGCATGATGGCATTACTGTAAAAGATTTTCTTGCTCAATATCAAATCGAACAACAGGTGTTTATCAAAAAAGAACTCCGGCAATTGGCTGATGAAAACAAAATCAGGATCATTGAGGATAAAATATACCGAAGAAAATAATACATGCTGAAAAACAAACGTATTATAC
>JBATMM010000396.1:0-2877 GCA_049289835.1 Saprospiraceae bacterium
ATGGTGGTGAGGAAGGCTCTTGTGGATGGTGTAAAGATAAATATGGATTATCCTGGCAAGTTGTGCCCACTGAATATTTTGAATTAATACATAGCGATGACCCTATCGTAAGGGAAAAAGCAATGAAGAACACATTAAAGCAGAAAAAATTGATACTTGCAGAACTCAAATGAACATATATCATTATTTATGGCAAGTCGCTCATGCACAGATTATCGGTAGTGATCCTGCCTGCGTGTAGCCCGGACGTTATACGAAAAAGAGGGACGATAAAATTTCGATATCATTTCGCTCCCCTCTCTCCCGTGAAGATCTGTCTCCTTAATTTTAAATCTGTACTTAGAGAGGGGCCGGGGGTGAGTTACCCTAAAAATCTTAACTTGAAGTTTATTATCTTGAATCTGATTTAGGCTACCTAGCGATTCTCGCATAGAGCCGCCACTGCCCATAGTCCAGGTCGTTTGATGCATATAAGACTTTATGTTTATCATGAAAAATTTTAAGACTTTTTATGGCAAAGAATGAAACTTAAAATATTCCAAAATTGTACTTCGATTCAAACGGAGAATTAATAATTGAACCTACTCCTTCTTCATCAAAACATGACTTTGATTTTTTTGAAGGCAAGTGGAAACTTCATAACAAAAAGCTCAAATCAAGATTAAGTAATTGTAGTGAATGGATTGAATTTGACTCGACGCAAGAGATGTACAGAGTATTAAACGGAATGGGGAACATCGACAATTTCCTTGCCACGCTTGATGAACAACCATTTGAAGGAATGACTGTAAGACTTTTTAATCCAAAAACAAGATTGTGGAGTATTTATTGGGCAGATTCTAACGAAGGAAAATTAGATCCGCCGGTTGTCGGTTCATTTGAAAATAATGTTGGGCACTTTTTCACTATGGACATTATGGAGGGCAAAAAAGTTTTATTAGTTTTTCGATGGGATGCAAGAGACAAAGAAAATCCAGTTTGGAGTCAGGCTTTATCAGGAGACAACGGAATGACCTGGGAATGGAACTGGTACATGTACATGTCGAAAATAAAATAAGCAAATGACAAACAACGAAAAGCTAACATGGTATTGGCGCAAGTGTGGCGGACGGAAGTCATCTCAACTATTCACTCACCTTATGAATCAAGTGCCATGATAATCTCCCAAACTCAACATTTGGTTTGTATGTTACCTTGAATACAGATAAGAATGAATTATTATTTTGGGGGTTAAAGCAGAGAACTTTATTGTTTATAGAACAAGAAATTGAGCGCGTTCTTAAAATTGTAGACAAAGGATAATATTCTGAACAAGAAACTGCCACTAACATCAGCACCTATGTAAAATACTTCCTACAGCAGGCTGCCAAAAGCATTATGTATTTTCTTTCTTTTATTTCATTTCATAAATCTAAATTTTATCATCATCAGGTTATTGATAAACTGTGTGCTGCCGGTTGCAAAAAGGCGGGGCGTTTTGCAACCGCCCGGACTTTAGCCAAACTGTGAAAACAAAATTCTTCTTCTTTTTCCTTTTGTTTTACCTGCTACCGATCTTCAGTCATCGGCTTGACTGTTTATTAATTCACTTGGCAGTCATACTAAAATTTCGTTCCTTTAAGCAGCAACAGCAACGGGCGGACACATCATCAATTTCCCAAACTGCGGCAATGCTCGGCATGAGCGGTCATTTTTTGACAGCCTAATTCGTCAATACTATTCATCCTTAACTTTCATTCTTATAAATGTTATCACCAAGAACAAAAAGAAATATCTCACGGATTATTCCTTTTGCACTAACCTGGTTATTGTATAGCATAGTTTATTCTCTGCTTGAGAGAGGTCTTCTTGGCAATCTGACGAATTACCCTTCAACAGGAAATCCTTATCATTTTGGCACCGCCATCTTAATTGCTGCTATAACTGCACTTATATTAGGGCTATTGATCGGAACAATTGAAATTTTATATATTGATAAGTTGTTTACCAAAAAGAGTTTTCTTGAAAAGCTTATATATAAAACAAGCATTTATCTCGGAATAATTATTTTGTTTCTTTTAATAAACAGAGTTATTTATAATTCAATTGAACTTAAAACCAGTGTTTTTACAAAATTAGTATGGACTCACACCTGGCCATTTTTCTTTAATTATGTCTTTTTCGGCGTTGTAGTTTACATTACGACGGTGGTTGGTGTTTCACTTTTTTATAATGAAATAAGTGAAAATATCGGACACGGTACTCTTGTTAATTTTTTTACAGGAAAATATCACACACCTAAAGAAGAGAAAAGAATATTTATGTTTTTAGACATGAAATCTTCCACTAGTATAGCTGAAAGTTTAGGTCATGTAAAGTACTTCGAAATGCTTACCGAATATTATTTCGATTTATCAGACCCCATTGTCAACTATTCAGGAGAAATATATCAATATGTAGGTGACGAGATTGTTGTGTCATGGAAGCTCAAAAGCGTATCGGAAAACACTAATTGTATTCAATGTTTTTTTGCAATGAAAGAAGCCATCCAAAAGCAATCCACTAAATACAATGAAAAATTTGGTTTAGTGCCCGAATTCAAAGCCGGATTTCACCTTGGAAAAGTGACTACAGGAGAAATAGGGGTTATCAAAAAAGATATAATCTTCACCGGTGATGTTCTAAATACGACGGCTCGCATACAAGGGCTTTGCAATACTTATGAAGTTGACATACTTATTTCGGGAGATCTAATAAAAGAGCTTGACATTCATGCTCAATTTCAAATCAAATCTTTAGGGGAAAATGAGTTGAGGGGAAGAGATGAAAAGATAGAATTATTTACCATTCTCCACCAAAATCGTGATTGTTGATCATGAACCATCTGCCGAAGATTCC
>JBATMM010000397.1:0-2496 GCA_049289835.1 Saprospiraceae bacterium
GCGACCCACATACCAGCTGCAAGCATTGCTAATCCAGGCAGGCTTGAATAGTGATTGATCTGCGCTGGCGTAGAACTAGCATCCGGCTTTTTAAATATCATATCAAAATGATCCGGTGCTGCTGTGAATAATTGCTTGAGTCCGGCAAGAGCATCTGTACCTAATCCAAATTTCTCACTTACCACTGTCAGTGCGATATATGATGTAATCAGTCCACCGGCAAGTAACACTAATACTTGTATCACATCCGTGTAACCAATCACTTTCATACCCCCCAATGTGATCACCAATGCGAATAATGCCAGGCCGATCATGATGAGATGAAAACTCTCTCCACCGGTCAGATTATTGATTGCTAATGTCCCCAGGTATAAAATGGAAGTAAGATTGACAAAAATGTACAGGAAGAGCCAGAAGATGGCCATGATCATCGCCACAGTCTCATTGTACCTCGTCTTTAGGAATTGTGGCATCGTAAAAATCCGGTTCTTCAGATAAACTGGCATAAAAAATACCGCCACGATGATCAGCGAAACTGCTGCTAACCACTCGTAACTTGATATGGCCAGTCCAAGCCTGAATCCATTGCCACTCATGCCAATAAACTGCTCTGCTGAGATATTGGAGGCAATCAGTGAGGCCCCGATAGCCCACCAGGTAAGCTGTCCTTCCGCAAGGAAAAACTGGGTAGAAGACGCCTGGGCCGATTTCTTTCGATTATAGACCCATAAACCATAGGAGGCTACTACGATGAAATAAATGATGAAGACGATATAGTCCTGGGTATGGAGAGATTGGTTCATCTAATCTGTTTTGAAGGATTAAAGGATAAGCAGGTGCGAATAATAGGAATTTTAATTGGAACAGCAAACTAACAGGTGAAGAATCTATTTTCCTGTGCTCAGAATATAGAGGTTTGAATCTGGTCCGACACCAAAATCCGTATATTTATGATTATATTGTTGTGTATTATTATCATAAGTGCTCCTGATTGATATCAATATCAGTAATTCGATAGCCTCATTTACTCCATATTGTACTTTCTACATTCAATCTTTTTCCAAATGAAGAATATCATCGCGATCATCAGTCTACTGCTGATGTCTATCTCTTTTATGTCTGTCACTACTGCACAGGCCGTCAGTATCAATAATGATAGTTCCTTACCTGACGCCAGTTCTATTCTCGATGTAAAATCAACTACGAAAGGGATGCTCATTCCGCGTATGACCGGAGCCCAACGAACAGCTATTGCCAGTCCTGCAACAGGATTATTGGTTTATGATACGGACACACAATCATTCTGGTATCGCAGCAGTACGTTATGGGTAAATCTGGCGGCCGGTGGAGGCGGTTGGTCATTATCAGGAAATAGTGCCGGTATCACAGATTTCCTTGGTACAACTAACAATCAATCGCTTTTATTCAAAGCAAATAATCTGCAGGCAGGGAAGATTGATTTGACAACATCAAGTACCTTTTGGGGTAGCCTCGCGGGGGCAAGCAACACCGGTAACATCAATACCGGGACAGGAGAGAATGCGCTCAGTAGCAACACCACTGGCAGTTTCAACACTGCCCATGGAGAAGAGGGTCTTTATCTAAATACAACAGGAAGTTCTAACACGGCTAATGGAGCGCGTGCACTTCGATCCAACACCACCGGTTTTCAAAACACCGCAAATGGCAGAGACGCGCTTTATTCCAATGTCACAGGGGCTCAGAATACAGCGATTGGCACCAATACACTTTATTTCAACACTTCTGGTGGTGCCAACACAGCAATCGGTTTGAATGCACTTAATTCAAATACAACCGCTTCTGACAACACGGCCACCGGATACTTTGCGCTTAGAGACAATACTACCGGATTTGATAACACTGCAAATGGAGCAGCTGCGCTTTTATTAAACATCACCGGCAGCGATAATACAGCCACAGGACTTGATGCCCTTCGTTTCAATTCAAGCGGCAATGCTAATACTGCCAATGGCGCAAACACACTTCGCTCTAATACAAACGGGTATCAAAATACGGCTACCGGAGTTGATGCATTATATTCCAGCATCAACGGCATCAACAATTCCGCCCATGGAGCATTTGCACTTTACTCTAATATTAGTGGCGCTGAAAACACTGCTAATGGTTATATGGCGCTTTATTCAAACACAAATGGAGCTCGCAATATTGCCAACGGCTCCAACGCCCTCAAATCCAATACCACCGGTTATTCTAATGTAGCACTTGGCACGAATGCATTGTATAAAAATCTTACACGCGGAAATATTGTCGCAGTCGGTGATTCAGCATTATACAATAACGAAACAGGTGCTACTGTCAATTTTCATTCCACTGCGAATACCGCCGTCGGATCAAAAGCACTTTATTCAAATACCACCGGATATCAAAATACGGCAAGCGGTTTCAAGGCGATGTATTCAAATACAACCGGACTTCAAAATTCAGCATTTGGAGTAAATACTCTTTATCAAAATA
>JBATMM010000398.1:0-5169 GCA_049289835.1 Saprospiraceae bacterium
CATCCAAGGTGGGCATCTCCTGATTGAACATTGACATAAATTATGGCAAAGAGAATGGCTGGAATTAATCCTGATATACGCAGCCAAACAGGATAGAGACTGCACCAAAACATAAATACTAATGCCGGGATCATCGGCATCGCCATCGTAGCTTCTCTTTCTACATTTATTCCCACCTTGCTCAATGCAGCTAATGAAATTCCATGTGTAATACCCAGTAAAATATAAGCAGATGCAGCTACATGCTGACCCCGCAGACCTGTATATCTGCCTGCCATTACTGAAGCCGAAATAGCAAAGGCATTTCCGATCTGGTATAACCACAGTTGAGCACTCGAACCATGATCACATAGCCAGCCAATCCAACCCAAAATTAAATTCAGAATATAGCCTAACGCGGTAATATATATCAGGCTCTTATATTCAAGATCACTTTTAGTCATAAGTTTTTGATGAAAGGAAAGGAAATGAATGCTAGTGGCAGTAAATGTTTCATTCTTTGAAAATACAAAATCTCTTTCAAAGACCAAAAACCATAGACCATAGTAATTTTTCCTTGACCCACGCACCATTTAACAATCATTCCCCATCTTCACCCCCAATTCAATAAATAATCTATCCGCATGGAACCCAAGCGCATCTGTCTCATCTGTGTTGAAATCTTCGCGTGGGGCAAATATGGAGGATTTGGAAAAGCAACCCGGATCATAGGGCGCGAATTGGTGAAGAGAGGTTATGATGTGTATGCTGTGGTACCACGCAGAGAAGATCAGAAGGAGGAGGAAATTCTTGATGGAATCAAAGTGCTCAGTTTTAGGCCTGCCGAATTATTTTCTTCCGGTAAAATTTACGAAAAAATTCAGGCGGATATTTATCATTCCTGCGAACCATCACTTGGTACATGGCTGGCGATGAAACATGTTCCAAATGCAACGCATGTTGTCACTGCACGTGACCCAAGAGAATGGAAAGATTGGCTTATGGAATTTTCTTATCCGAGCAAAAGCAGGATACAGGTCATTCAAAATTATTTATACGAATACAGTTTTCTCGTTCGTCGATCCGTGCGGAATGCCGATGCATTGTACGTTCCGGCTCATTTTCTGAAAGAGAAAGCGAAACGGATTTATCAGTACAGTTCAGATATTGAATTTCTGGCGACACCAACTGAAGTGCCTGCACATGTCACTAAATCAGATAAGCCAAGTGTTTTGTACATGGGCAGAATTGATCCAAGAAAGCGATTGGAATTAATGCTTGAATTGGCAAAGGACTTTCCGGAGGTTACGTTTAAAATAGCCGGAAAGGCCAGAGTCCCTGAGTATGAATCACAATTGAAAAAAACCTACGAGCAATATCCGAATATTCAATTTGTTGGTTTTGTGGATCAATTCAAAGGAGATACACATCGTAATTTATTGTCAGAGGCATGGATTCTGATGAATACGGCTGTGCGCGAAGGTTTGCCTAATAGTTTTGTTGAAGCGGCAGGCCACCGATGTGCAATATTGAGTCATGTCAATCCGGATGGATTTGCCTCTAAGTTTGGCATTCATGTCAAGAATGAGGATTTTCATCAAGGTCTGCAGACGTTGCTAAATGAGGATCTTTGGAAAAAAATGGGTGAAAGAGGATATGAATATGTCAATTCAACGTATGAAGTGACCGTGGCTATGGATGCTCATGAAGAAATGTATAAGAAGGCTATGGCCAAGAAAAAGTAATTCCCTGTGTGAAATCTATTGATCTGTTAATGATTAATGCTTGTCTGCTTAGGGTTTGGTCAGGGAGTGAAAAAAAAATAACTTGCCGCACTTTTTGTACCTAATCTTTTTCCCCTCGTGTCTAAGCATCCTAAGGATAAGAATAAATCTTCCCTAATCCGTCAAAAACCGGTTTCCGGTTCAGGTTTCAATTCGGTCCTCCAATGGGGTAAATCAATATTATATGGGTTACTTGGGGCAGCATTGTTTTATATCTTCAATCATATACTTTTGTTTAGTCCTCCGGCAGAACAAGGATATGTCATCACGTTTTCCATTATCAGTGGTGTACTTGCTATTATTTGTTCGACAAGACTCTTTCAGCTGCATGTTGATAAAATCACCTACCCTGCATTAGGATTAATACTTATCCAGGTCCTGGTAACGATTGCTTTGACATATAGCTGGATAGCTGCAAACGGGATCTGGCTCTTTTTCTCAGGAACTTTAGCTATTCCATTGGGTATAGTCTGGTATTTCATTCTCAAATACAAAGTTGTTTCTGAGCCCATCAATACAGATTTTGTATTTACATTCAAACCACTTTTTCAGGATACATATCTCCGGATTATATCCATTGTTGTTTTTTTGATTTGCGGTGTGCTGATATTTTACAGGCTTGGATTTTATGATATATGGGAGGATGAGAACTCGGTCATCAATGCGGCTATTGGTATTCAACAGCATGGATTGGATTATCTCCAGGATGGCTATGAGCGGGTGTGGATACATTCTCTTTTGATCTCATGGGTGTTTGATGTTTTTGGTGTATCTGAGTTTACCGGAAGATTACCATCGGCGATATTCGGGTTGTTATTTGTGGTTTGTTGTTATTATGTTTTTACAAGATGGTATGGAAAGGGTCTCATTGCTGTCATGATCCCTATCGTTTGTTTAATGAACGACCGCTTTCTGATCTTATTCAGATATATGCGGATGTATGCGCTGCTGATCCCGATATTTTTGCTTGGGGTATATATTATTTACCGGACGATCACAATAAAAAATAAAGAAGTTTTTTTCAGGGGTAAGAGGATTGGATTTCTAAACACTAAAATTCTTTATATCGCAGGTTCTTTTGTAATGCTGCTGTTATTAGCTCATTTGCAAAAATTGTCAATGATCATCTTGCCGGTATTTTTCATTTTTATTTCTATCCTTGTTTGGTATCTGAGGACGAAGGAGTTGAAATATTTTTTGCTATTAGCTATTGGAGGAGGGATTATTCTTGTTTTTCTTTCTTTTGGCATTGAGCTGCATTCTTTACGCATGTTTCGCCAGGTGACCGCTGCTATTTTGACTAAGCATAGTGTCTACGGAGAATATTACAGATATATTCTGGACAATGGATTGCCTGTCAACAGTACAATGATGACATTAATCGGAGGATTAGGCTTATTACGTTCGCGTGTGTCCATCGGTATTAAATCCATTTTGGTCATAAGCTACCTTCTCATCATCATAGTCTTGATCTGCATGGTATATCTCATTGCGAGTGAAGGCCAGGATTATAGGTATATAGCGCACATTGTACCTTTTGTGGTTGGGATTGTTTTATTTGTATGGTATCAGAGTGGCAGATTGGTTTCAAAAAGTACGGCTCCCTTATGGCTGTTTTTTGTGCTTGTTGTAGCCTTCTTAAGTTTCAAAGAGGATTATAAGAGAGTCTATGTAAAGCATCCATGGTCGCCTTCGTATTCAATCGTATATAAGACATTGAAAGATAAGTACAGACACGGTGATGCATTGTTTGCTCAAAATGTAAAAACGTATTACCTCGATCCTGTCCAACTGGCCGGAAATCTTTATCATAAGGTACCGGGAAGAAAGGAGTATACGCTTGAACAATTCAAACAGGATATAACTTATGCACAAAGAGGATGGGTCATGTGGGATAAACATAAAGTTTATCATTGGCGTGAAGATGTGATCATGTATATCTATCAAAATTTCAAACCCTTTCACGGTGGACCAATAGATGACCTGGGCGTTGAATTATGGTATTTTGATGAAAAAGTTCTTAATAAGAAACAACCCGAGGAATAAAATTGGCAGCCGAAAAGAAAAACATTAAAAAACCAGGTAAGCCTCGTGTACAGGCTTCAGTGCCTTCATGGCCATTAGGTGAAAAGCAAAGTTTTTGGCTTTTTTTTGGATTATCCTTATCACTCACTTTGATTCTTTTCTCGAGATATTTGTTTGGATCCGAGTTATTTATTTTCGATGATGTGGGGTCGGATACCCTGACGATGTTTTATCCTAATCTGGTGCAGGCAGCAAGGTATTGTCGCGAGAATGGTATACCCGGTTGGTCTTTTTATATCGGTGTTGGGGATAATTGTTATCCCGGTGTTTTGTTTAACCCTTTTCATTGGGTATACATTCCTATGAATGCTACAACGATAGCTTACAGTATTGCGTGGGTGCAGGCGGCAGTTTTATTGGGTACAGGACTCGTCTTTTACAGATTTCTTCGCGAAGCATTATTTTCTTTGCCTGTATGTGTGATCGGTTCAATTATTTATGCTTTTGGGGGTTATCTGGTCGTGGGAAGCAGTTGGTATGGTCATTCAATAGTGATCTTCTGGTTTACATTATCTTTTTTGGGGTTTGAATTATTAGTGAGAAAAAAGAACTGGTGGTTGTTTATCATCCCATTTGTAGTGATGCTTGATGTGCGCGCTTATTTCCTCGTTTTATTTATGGCGGTCTATTCATTCATTCGTATCATGGATGTATATCAGTTTTCATGGAAGGAGTTATGGAGAAGTTACAAGCGAATATTTGTTTGTGGAATATTTGCATTCCTGGTTGCACTTCCTTTTATCGGTGGCAACTGGCATCGATTGGCCTATAGCCCCAGGGTATCGGGAAAAGTCTCATACAGCGACAATTTATCTGCTGTTTTTCCATTTCGTATCGCATCGCCCGAACATTACCTGACGGCGTTTTTCAGGTTTATTTCTAATGATGCCGTAGGGACTGCCAATACATTTAATGGCTGGAAAAATTATCTGGAAGCACCTTTATTTTATATCGGATTAATGACCATTCTGCTTGTATTTCAATTTTTTGCGCTTGCGGATCGAAAACGGAAAATATTGTATGGAGCTTTTCTGGGGCTTTGGTTATTCATCATCATATTTCCATGGTTCAGGTTTGCATTTTATGGATTTGCCGGGGATTACTATAAGGGAGCTTTATCACTCTTCATTCCTTTTAGTTTCTTATTTGTTGGGCTATTGGGTTTTCAGGAAATCATGAGTGGTAAAAAACCTAACAATGTAGTTTTGGGAAGTTCTTTGCTGATGCTTCTGATTCTGATTTGGTTTCCCTACCATGAACCTAAAGTATCCATCTCCCAGGCTGTGCAGGTAAAGGCCTCTTTATTTTTTGCAATCTATTC
>JBATMM010000399.1:0-8626 GCA_049289835.1 Saprospiraceae bacterium
TAAAAGATCTGGATTCAGAAACTGTCCTTGAAGAAAATAAATTCTACCATATAGCTGCAACCTATAATGGCCGTTTCGTCATGATCTATATCAACGGACGTCTTGAAAGTTTTTCATCTTTTAGTGGCCAACTCAATGCAAGTCCTTTAGACATGGAAATCGGACAATATCTTCCGGATGATCCGTCTTATAGTTTCAGGGGGATACTGGATGAGATCAAGATTTATGATTACGCCCAATTGCCTGATTCAGTTGCGGCTGAGAGTGGTGCAGTCATTACAGGTACACATGATGATCAACTAATTGATTATATTAGTCTCAACGTATTCCCAAATCCCGCATTAAAATCACTGACAATAGAGATTCCCTCATCCCACATTGTCAATCCCTCAAGTTCCTTTATGACCATATTTGATATCAATGGAATCATTGAGTTGAACACCGTATTTAACGCAGCACCAACTACGAACATCGACATTTCCGCATTGCACCCCGGATTACATTTCCTCCGGATCATATATGACGGAAAATCCATGGTCAGAAAATTTATCACGGAATAATTTAAATCATCATACTTCATTAACAATAAAAAAATAGCTAATAATGAAAAGAATTTACCAAGTGCTGTTACCCATTTTTTTGTTGCTGGCGTTTGTGGTGCCCCGATCAGGTGCGCAGACGATAGTGGCAGAATATCCTTTCAGCGGAAATGCTAATGACGTTTCCTCGGATCACAACAATGCGACTGTTCACAGTGCATCGTTAACACAAGACCGTTTCGGGAGGGCCAATAACGCCTATCAGTTCGACGGAGTAAAAAGTCACCTTGATGCCAATAATGCATCACAGCTTAATTCGGCAACTGCTTCTGTCAGTTTCTGGATACGTGCTGATGAATTACCTGCACAGGGAGAAGTTTATCTGCTTTCTTTTGGTGGTTGGCAGGATCGTTGGAAGATATCACTGCCGGCACATGGCAAACCGATATGGACAACACATGCTACATCCTGCTGCTCTGATCTCGACGCAGGAGGTGGCAATGAACTAGTAGTAGGATCATGGACACACCTCGTCATGGTACATGATGGCGCCAAAGATTTCATCTATGTCAATGGTGTTCTCGCTAATTCTAAAGATTCCCCGGGCGATCTTGGCACGACAACGCATCCTTTAGGTATTGGATATGATCCGATCGATGCCGATTATTTTTTCAATGGCGCATTGGATGACATCATCATCTATAGTACTCCATTAAATGGTACAGATGTAGCTAATCTTTATGCAGCACAATCAGTACCACCTGTCGTCACTAATGATTTAGTAGCCAACTATACTTTCAGTAAAAATTTCCGTGATGAATCTACTTATGGGAATAATGCTTCAGGGAAAAATGTTGAATTCACTACGGATCGTTTTGGGTTTGGTAATAGTGCTGTTCGTTTCAATGGTGTAGATGCGGGTGTTACGGCTCCGAATTCTTCTATATTGAATTCCGCTACCACAACGGTTTCATTCTGGGTGAATGTCAATTCCTTACCTGTCACAGGAGAAGCCTATTTGCTTTCCTTTGGTGGCTGGCAGGAGCGATACAAAATATCATTGCCAAGTCATGGTAAAATGGTATGGACAACTCATGCTACTTCATGCTGCTCAGATCTTGATGCAGGAGGTGGCAATGAACTTGTACCTGGTACGTGGACACACGCTGCTTTTGTACACGATGGCACTACAGATAAAATTTTTGTCAATGGAGTTCTTGTTGCATCAAAAGCATCTGCAGGAGACCTGGCGAATACTATACATCCTTTAGGTATTGGTTATGATCCGATAGATGTGGCCAATTACTTCGATGGTTCACTTGATGATGTGCAGATTTACAATTATGCGCTGACAGATACTGAAATCAATGATCTGTATGTTGCCCAAAACAGTGCGGTAATAGATCCTGATCCGTTGGTCCTCAACATACCCATGGCTGGTGACTTAAAAGATGTATCGCAGTTTAAAAATGATGCTAAATCAGATAATGCGCAGTTGACGTATGATCGTTTTGGTTATGCTAATAATGCTGTAGCTATCAATCCAACAGATCAGACTGCTATCACGGTCGATAATTCTAAGCAGTATAATTCAGATTGGACTTCAGTAAGCTTCTGGGTCAAAATGAATGAACTACCTGTAAGTGGCGAAGTGTATCTGATGTCTTTTGGTGGATGGCAGGAGCGTTGGAAAATTTCATTGCCTTCTCATGGTAAAGTAGTATGGACTACATATGCTACTTCTTGTTGTTCTGATATGGACGCAGGAGCCGGTAATGAACTGGTGCCTGGTGCATGGACACATGTTGTGACAGTGCATGGTACAGTACAAGATAAAATTTATATCAATGGCGTTCTGGCAGCATCAAAAGATGTTGGCGGTCCATTGCATCATACTAAATATCCTCTTGGCATCGGTTGGGATCCAATCGATAAGGGAAGTTTTATCAATGGTGATATTGATGAAGTGAGAATCTACACAACTCCCCTCACAGACCAACAAGTTGCTGATCTTTATGCTGAACAAAGCGCAACGCCTAATTTCCCAGGCGATGTTGTAGCGGATTATGCTCTTAATGCAAATGCAAAAGATGATTCTCCTTATCACAATAATGGTGATGTAAGTGGCGCTATAGCTTCTCTTGATCGTTTTGGAAGATCAAATCATGCCTTGAATTTCAATGGTAGTGCAGGGGTCACAGCTGACAATTCACCACAATTAAATTCAGGATTGGCCAGTGTTAGTTTCTGGGTGAACGTCAATAATCTTCCTGTAAGTGGTGAAGCTTATCTGATGTCATTTGGCGGTTGGCAGGAACGTTGGAAAATTTCACTTCCAAGTCATGGTAAAGTGGTGTGGACAACTCATGCTACTTCATGTTGTTCTGACCTCGATGCAGGTGGTGGCAATGAATTAGTACCAGGTACATGGACGCATCTTGTCATGGTACATGATGGTATAAAAGATTTCATTTATGTCAATGGTGTCCTGGCGAATAGTAAAGATTCACCTGGCGACCTTGCTAATACAGTTCATCCATTAGGTATAGGTTATGACCCGATTGATGTAGCTAATTATTTTGATGGATCATTGGATGATATTCATATCTACAAAACAGCACTGACTGGACCTGAAGTAGCTACTCTTTATGCAACTGAAGCTGCTAATCCGGTTGAACCAGACATTACGGCTCCTGATCCTCCGGCAGGCCTCGAAGGCACTGTCAGTTTTACAAATGTGTCATTGACGTGGCAGCCTTCTGTAGATGGCGAATCAGGTATATCAGGATATAATGTTTATCAGGATGGTGCCATTGTTCAGACTGTCGAAGAAACTTATGCGACGATCACTGATCTGACGCCATTGACAGCATATGAATTTGGTGTATCAGCTGTAGATGTTGCAGGAAATGAATCTGCTGCTACATTCCTTACGTTGACCACAGGCTTGAGTGAAGCTCCAGACACAACAGCACCTTCTATACCTGCTAATCTTGCAATAAGTGCAGGCGCCAATTCAGTTGTATTCTCATGGGATGCTTCTACTGATGTGGGAGGATTAGGTGGATATGTAGTCAGTGTTGATGGTGTATATGTTGATTCTCTTGATGCTAATACCATCTCCATTTTCATCGGTGGACTTGATCCGCTGACACCCTATACATTTGAAGTGTATGCTTATGACCTTTCAGGTAATAATTCTGAAATAGCTGACATCACAGCGTCAACTACAGCACCTGTAGTAACTGCAGAACCGGGTCTTGTAGCGCATTACAAATTCGAAGGTGATGCTAACGATGCTACACCTTACAACAATCACGGAACGATAGGTGGTAATCCACAATTTGAAACTGTGACCAATCGTCCAAATGCATCAGGTATGGACCTGAAATTTGATGGTGATGCCGATTCTGTATTGGTACCCAATGCTGTTCAGTTGATTTCTGATTATACAACGGTCAGTTTCTGGATTCGTGTTGATGGTCAGAATTTAGCTGATCCTGAGGCATACATTCTTGACTTTGGTAATTATGATGAACGTTGGAAAATATCTCTTCCCGTTCACCGCCAGATCGTCTGGACTACAAACAGTAAGAATACATTGGCTGATCATTTTATCCATGATATGGACTCCGGAGCTGGTAATGACCTTGTCATTGGTTTCTGGTGGTATGTGACGATGGTACATGATGGAACAGATGATATCATCTATATTGATGGGTCAGAAGTTGCTCGTTTTGCCGTTGCCGGCACTTTGAATAGCACTGCACGCTCACTTGGTATTGGTAATAATCTTGAAAACCCCGGAAAACAATACTTCCAGGGAGCACTTGATGAAATCAAGATCTACAACAAAGCACTGACCGGTGATGAAGTATCACAGCTTTATACACTCGGTTATACTAAAGTTCAGGACTTGCAGAATGAAATTCGTAAGTACGTAGAAGTCATCTACCCTAATCCGACAAAAGATCAGCTGACCATTAAACATAGTTTCGGATCTCATCATCAGGATTTACTGGTTCGGATATTTGATCAGCTTGGACGTGAAGTCGGTTCTAAAAAAGTCAGTGCAAAGGAAATGGGCAATGGCTCAATTTCCCTCAACGTAGCTACACTTCAATACGGTGTCTATAGTTTGAATTTTGTGCTTGATGGCAAGAATGTAGGTTCACTTCCTTTTGTGAAACAATAATTAGAAAATTCTTTTCAAAGTGAAAGGCACGCACACGAAAGTGTTGCGTGCCTTTTTTTTTGCCCCTAAATCCCCTAAAGGGGACTTTTATTTTACTTTCAATTGATTGTATACCTGAATCCTGCATACCACTCTCTTCCGAATATCGGCCCCCATATCAATCCACTATCGAAATAGGGACTATATGGATGTTCAGCATCAATGATCACAGGTGACTGTTTGAAGTTGCCGGCGTTTTCAACACCCGCATACAATTCAAATTTCTTACTAAACACCCTGGTGAGTTGTCCGTTAAACAACCAGAATCCTGGTGAGTGATCAGGCAATCGAAATGCATATGGATTCAATGCCGTATCAGGAATACGCTGTGATCCTGTATAATGCCCTGTCACACTTATACGCCAATGGCCTTTATACGTTGCAACACTTGATACATAAGACAGATTTGCAAAAAATCTTGAAGAAGGTGTAAATATCTGTTTCCGTAATCCCGCATCTCTGTATGTAATCCGTGAGTCCTGCCATTTGTAAGCAACTTTTGCATCCAGACGTTTCAACAACTCATATTGTAATTCCGCCTGAAAAGTATTAGCATAAGATTTTCCATCAAGATTGTATATCCACAATTGCTGGGGACTGATATCAAGATCAACAATCGTCCTGTCTGTAAATTCCGTGCGGAAAAAATCTATCGATAACAATCCGCTTCTGTAATCAATTGTGAATTCCTGATTGAGACTTGCCCCTATGTTCCATGCCTTTTCCATATTCAGGCCATAAGGTTTATCACTTCCATTTTCACCATCGATTTTCCATTGACGTGAACTCGCCAGTGATCCAAGATTTTCAGCAATAGGTAGTGGCGTTCTCATACCTCTGCCTGCGGAAAAACGAAATACCGTTCCATCTGTCGGTGCATATCGTAAATGCAAGCGTGGATTGATAAGCAAACCATAGAGATTATGTTTATCAGCACGAATGCCTAACACTGCAGTGAATTTTGTATCCGGAATAAATGAGTATTCGAAGAAGGCACCAGGTACTATTTCATTCTGTGCATATTGATTTGGACCTAACCGTTCGGTATACTTATCATACTTGAAACTCAGTCCGGCGACATACTGATGTCTCGTATCTGAAAATACAGATTGATAAAGCCAATTGCCACTAAATGAAGTTTGTTCACCGGTATAAACATTATTACCTATAAATGCTGATTGTTGATGATGTACAAATCCCCATTGTGAACCGAGCGATTTATATCTTTTGCCGGGAAACACATATCCGAGTTTTGCTCCGATTTGAATCCGGTCTGCATTGATATCAGCAGTATAATGTTCTGGCAAATCTTCTAAGTGTGTAGCATGGCCACCTTCTTTACGATCACGTAACCACTGCACATTCAATTGTCCTTCAACACCTGATGTTGGATTGTGATACTCCCATCGGTTGTCGAAGGTGAGCAGATTACCTTTCGGCATATCCGCAAATCCATCTTCGTTGCGATCATGTTTTGTGGGAACTAAACTATAATGTCCAAACAATGCAGTGCTCAGTACCGGGCTCAACTGAAATCGCTTAAACATATTCAGTTCAGACCGATAAGCCTCATTGAAATATCCATTGATCAGAAACTTGTCGCCGATGTTTGGTTTTCTGAGCTCAACATTGATTTGACCCGTCATACTTTCATAGCCCTGCACTACAGAACCTGCTCCTTTGCTAATCTGGATAGATTCGATCCATGCACCAGGTGTATAAAGTAATCCAAATGGAATCGCAAGACCTCTGATACCCTGCATCTGTTCCTGGCTGATCAGACTATACTTGCCGGACAATCCAAGCATTTGTATTTCTTTCGCACCGGTGACGGCATCAGTGAAGCTCACATCCACAGTAGCATTCGTTTCAAAACTTTCCGACAGATTACAACAAGCAGCTTTGAATAATTCTTCTTTCGAAATATTCTGCACTTGTAGTGGATCAAGAAATGAAACTTCTGTTGTACGCTTACGATGAGAGACAACAACTTCACCCAATACATTATTCTGTTCTTTGAAAACAACAGAAATATATTTTCCGGATTCAACCTTTACGGTATCGGGATCATAGCCCAGGTAAACAAACACAAGCTGATCTCCGTCTTCATGCGTACGTGCTATGAAAAAATATCCTGTTGAATCTGTCGTCGTATTCTTGCGGCTTTGAAGCCAAAAGACCTGAACAAATTCTAATGGGGAAAAGGTGCCTTCCTGTGATTCTTCCATCACTACACCACGAACGGAGATATCCTGTGAGCTGGCTTCCTTCATCAGACAGAAGGAAGCCAGACACAATAAGAATAGTATTCTCATGGCTGCTAGTCTTTCTTTGCTCCGCTATCGTATTGACAGCAAGTGGGCAGCTTCTTATATCCTTTTGGATCTGCGGCAGCCAGCTCAGAGCGGTATCCTGCTTTTGCAAGGGCATCAGCTATTTTTTGCTTGTCCATTTTAGCTGAACCCACGACGACAAGAGTGTCTGTTTTGATATCCCATTCGGCTTTCTTCACGCCCGCGACATCCATTGTAGTTGATTCAATACGGGCTTTGCACATTTCGCATACGCCGGGAACAAACAATGTTATGGTTTGATCTCCTTTGATTGGTGTACGACCTGCTGTTACAGTGGTTGGCTGTGCTGATAAAAAAGTCGTCATACTTGTTACCAAAGAGATAAAAAATAGCAGACGATATATTTTTTGACTGAAAGAATTCATGATTTGTAAATTGAAAAGTGAAAAATAAAACGTGATTCGGATTCAACATATTAAAATGCTGAAATCACCTGACATGACAATTAAGATAGTCATCAATAAATCATGAAAACGCTAGGCGTAGAAAATAAGGGATTGGTGAAGGATGTAGATAGGCGGTCCCGAATCGCATGTGTTGCCTTCAATTATAACCGGACGGAAAATATTCTCCTGAACCGGCAACTGGATCGCATTTGTATTGGTATAAACCGGTACATCTATCCATTTCACAAATGAAGGGGCTGTAGATGTAATGTTTTGTTTCACTACCAAGACCTGATCGTCACAGCATTTCTTGCTTTCTTTTTTGTCACAATGTTTGACTGCCTTTTTTTGGCAACAAGAAGGAATATTGACCGGGACATTATGATCATCGCACTTCGCCGAAAACAAGACGGATACTGATTCCAACATCCCTTTGCAATAATGCATATGCAGAGGCAAGCCTACCTGCGAAAGCAGGATCAGCGAGGTCAGAACATAAGAGATTATAGGACGGATCATATATTAATAACAAAAGTAAGGGGATTAAAGTTAGCGGCCTGTCATGCACTTGTTAAAGCCGGTTTACCCCCCACCCCCTGATACTTCGACCTGCTTTACTCAACCTCGTGCTACAGCTCAGTAACCAGGTAGAATTGCAATTGGGCGTAGATGGGGAGATTAAATATGTGTTAATCTCCACAACCCTCCCCTCAATACACCTACTTTTGGTAATATGTTAATGCAGTTACTCTTAGCTTTTCTTTTATCCACATCACCTCAGAAGGTCTCTGTTCCTTCGTCATCGGTGATATCAGATAGCCTTACAGTCTATATCTTCCTTCTGGATGAGTGTACGATCAGTCAATACTATACACCTCAGTTGACAGCATTCTACGAGAAGTACAAGACAAAAAAAGTAGGCTTTATCGGTTATTTCCCAAACTTTTCTTCAAAGCCTGACCAGATTGAAGCTTTTGGGAAGACGTATCATCTCCCATTCCCACTCAAACAGGACTATTACAAAGATTGGACTAAAAAATTCGGCATCACAGTGACACCCGAAGTAGCTGTCTGGGATCATCGGGAAGATCGACTCATCTACCGCGGCCGTGT
>JBATMM010000400.1:0-4364 GCA_049289835.1 Saprospiraceae bacterium
GCATATTTTGGAGCCGTACCATGAGTTGCTTCGAAAATGGCAGCACCATTGACATAATTGATATTTGCTCCAGGAGCAATGCCAATACCACCAACCATAGCAGCAAGCGCATCAGAAATATAATCACCATTTAAGTTAAGTGTCGCGATGACATCATAATCTGCAGGACGTAACAGGATCTGTTGGAGAAATGCATCCGCGATGACATCCTTGATGAGCAATGCACCTTTGTCTAGTGCAGCTTTCTGGGCAGCATCCGCTCTTTCCTGTCCTTCTTCTGCTACGATGCGATCATATTGTGCCCATGTCCAGACTTTGTTACCATATTCTCTTTCAGCAAGATTATAGCCCCACTCTTTGAATTTACCTTCCGTAAATTTCATGATGTTGCCTTTATGAACGATGGTTACACTTTTGCTTCCTTTTCTTAAAGCATATTCAATAGCTGCTCTCACCAGGCGCTCTGTTCCTTCGAGCGAAACGGGTTTGATACCAAAAGAAGAAGTATTGGGGAAGCGGATATTTTTAACGCCCATCTCATCGATGAGGAAATGTTTTAAACGCTCGTTTTCAGGAGTGCCATTCAGGTATTCGATTCCGGCATAGATGTCTTCAGTATTTTCTCTGAAGATGACCATGTTAACTTTTCCAGGTTCTTTTACTGGAGAAGGGACTCCGGTGTACCATCTTACAGGTCGGACACAAGCATAGAGGTCAAGTTTTTGCCTTAAAGCCACATTTAAAGAGCGGATTCCACCACCTACCGGAGTTGTAAGCGGGCCCTTAATAGCGACCAGATGAGCTGATATGACATTCAGTGTTTCCTGCGGAAGCCAGTCACCTGATAGTTTGAATGCTTTTTCTCCGGCCAATACCTCCTTCCAGATCACCTTCCTGGTGCCATTATAGGCTTTTTTGACCGCGGCATCGAAGACGCGAACTGAGGCAGCCCAGATATCGGCTCCGGTGCCATCACCTTCGATGAATGGGATAATAGGGTCAGCGGGTACCTGTATACCGGCCTGAGACATTGTTATTGTTGAACCGTTCATTAGAGGGCAAGCTTTTGAATGAGGCGCAAAATTAGAAATTCTGGGGTAAGGATGGGGTTCCTATTTTTCAATACCTTAGCCTGACATGCGTAACCCAGTGATTGAGCCCGGCGATGAGCATCTGACTCCCCAGGAAAAGCAGGTAGAAAAGGCCCTGCGTCCCAAAGGATTGACTGAGTTTGCCGGCCAGGAAGATATCGTTGAAAATCTTTTTGTCTTTATCCAGGCAGCCCGTCAGCGGAATGAAGCCCTCGACCATGTTCTTCTTCATGGCCCTCCCGGGCTGGGAAAAACTACTCTTTCGCACATCATTGCTTCTGAACTTGGTGCAAATCTTCGCATGACTTCTGGTCCTGTCATTGAAAAACCGGGTGATCTCGCAGGCCTTCTTACAAATCTTCAGGAAGGAGATGTACTTTTTATTGATGAGATCCACAGGCTGAATACTGTAGTCGAAGAATATTTGTATTCCGCGATGGAAGATTATCGCATCGATATCATGATCGACAGTGGTCCAAGTGCAAGATCAGTTCAGATCAATCTTCAACCATTTACACTTGTTGGTGCTACGACAAGATTAGGTTTAATTTCTGCACCGATGCGTGCACGCTTTGGAATAAATTTTCATCTCGATTATTATGATGTGCCTACTCTTGAAAAAATCATTGCACGTTCAGCAGGTATTCTTGATGTGCCGCTGACAGAAAAAGGAAAACACGCCCTGGCATCCCGGTCACGAGGCACACCACGTATAGCAAACGCATTACTGCGCCGCATAAGAGATTTTGCACAGATAAAAGGAAACGGAACTATTGATGAAGAGATAGCCATTCACGGCCTTAATGCACTCAAAGTTGATGAGTATGGACTTGATGAAATGGACAACCGCATTCTATCATCGATCATTCACAAATTCAATGGCGGCCCTGTAGGTATCACCACTATTGCCACAGCAGTAGGAGAGGACCCCGGTACGATCGAAGAAGTTTACGAACCATTTCTTGTAATGGAAGGATTCATTCAACGTACACCGCGTGGAAGAGAAGCAACGCCAAAAGCATTTCAGCATTTAGGTGTTCCATATAAGCCGATACAGAGAGATCTGTTTATTTAATATCCCATTTTGGTCGTTTCGACTAACGCTCAACGACCCGCGGATTTTATTATAGAAACTTTGATTCCATTTCGAATCTTTTTCTTCGCATTTTTTTCCTTCGCCTCAGCCTTCTCCTTAGCCTTCCTTTAAGCCTTCGCCTTCGCCTCAGCCTTCGCCTTTTTATGCCTGCGCCTTCGGGGTATTAAAACTCATCGGAGGAAAAGATACATTCTGATCTGATTCATCAATAGCACCAAACTGACCTTCGAATTTTTTAATGTTATCCGCCAAAGCCTTCATCAGTCTTTTTGCATGTTGTGGAGTCAGGACAATACGCGCTTTCACTTTTGCCTTAGGTACATTGGGCATCATGCGGATGAAATCCACTACAAATTCAGAATGTGAGTGTGATATGATGGCCAGGTTAGCATAAATGCCTTCTGCGATCTCTTCCGGTAACTCGATATTTAACTGGTTGGGTTGATTTTTATCTTCTGCCATTTTATTTGTTTGTCATAGATTTTGAAAAAGTAAAGGTATTAACCATTTTCGGAACAATGGGTTCAAACAAAAAGTGATTGTTGTCTGTAGTTTCAAACTACGGACAACAATCACTTTTTGTTTAAACATATAGGACTAAAATTGAGCCCTTTTTATAAGCACCGCTTTGGCGCCAGGATGTAATATTTTACTGCCTGTCTGTAGCTTTTACAGCAGCCGGAAGACCGCTTAAGTCTGCTTTGTATTCCCAGATTTCTGTTTCAAGGCCAACTGTATTTGCCATCCAATCAGTCCAGAATGCTGCTGAGCTGCCTTTGCCATAGACTTCATCATATCGGGCATCGAAACCATCATCCTTGCTCATCCAGGCATACTTATCAAAGAATGAAACAATCGTGATATCTCTTCCACTGCTTGTACTGGGCATTTCATTAAAATAAACTCCATAGGTTTCACCTGGGATTTTATCCATATATACTTTATGGACTTTGTCAAGGAGTTCCTTCACCTTATCCATTTTTCCTCTGGCCACATCAATATATCGTACAAATAATTTATTGACATTAAAATCGCTTGGGAACCTGGATAGCTTGGGATCAAACTGAATATATTCTGTAGTAGCAGAAGCAACATTTCTGGCCACATTTCCGTCCCAATCCAAATTGTGTAATGGATCATCAGGTCTGGCATCCAGTCCACTCCATGGGCCAGGTCCCATCACCCATTTGTAATCTCCTGAATTCGGGCCATTGCCCACCGTATACACCCGGACTCCATACTGACCGGAAGCATGATATTTTTTGTTGTGTGCGCCCATTGCATTTTCAACCTGGGCTGCTTTATCCGGGCTTACTTTCAATGAGGTGATTTCAAACATGAGGTATTCCGGAGTTTGAGAAAAACCGAGGATCGGACTTAGGAATAAGATGATAAGGAGCTTTTTCATTTTTGGTTTGAATTAATTGGGTTAGTTAATGACAACCAAAAGTAGTCTGGTGATGTTGGGAATGGAATCACATCTTGATGTGATACGTGATTCCGCAAAGGAATGAATCCTACAGGCTTGCGTCTAAAAAAAGTTGTTCATAATTTGAAAAAATAGTTGTCCGTAGTTTCAAACTACGGACAACTATTTTTTCAAAAATGTAAAGACTTTTTTATTGAAGAGGTGTAAATTGAAATGTACGGCCGTCAAACAATCCCTTATCACTGAGTTTCAAAGAAGGTATAACCAGCAATGCCATAAAAGACAATGTCATGAAGGGGGATGTAAGGGTGCTCCCCAAGGTGGATTTAACGAAATGATCTATCGTTTCATAAGTACTTCCCACTACTTCCGCAGTCTCACCACTCATCAGACCACCAATAGGTAATGGAAGTATATATTTTTCCTCACCTGATGCAGCAGTAACACCACCTTTGTGTTTGATGATTTCATTTATACAAATCGCCAGATCATCATCATTCGTTCCTACAGCCACAATATTGTGTGAATCATGTGCAACGCTTGATGCAATGGCTCCTTTTTGTAATCCAAATCCTTTGATCAATGTGATAGCCGGCGGAGCAGTAGAATAACGATTGACAACTACAATTTTGAGAATGTCGCGTTGAATATCATTTTCAAAAACACCTTCGTTCATCAGGATAGTTTCATGTTCTGTGACAAGTGCACCGTTGATAGCCACCATAACATTTGCGTTGGCAGCTTTAAG
>JBATMM010000401.1:0-1660 GCA_049289835.1 Saprospiraceae bacterium
CTCTACATTCAGGTTTGGGGATATGGTGGTGCACGAGGTTCATTCAGATTATGTGTGAAAGATCTGGGCGTGGTCACTCTCGATAGTTCAGAACTTCCGATTGTTTCGATCAACAGCCTTGGGCACAACATCGTCAACGATACTAAAGTCGATGCATTGATGCAAATCCGTTACAATGGTCCGGGTACAATCACACATGTATCCGATACTGCCAATGTTTATGATGGAAATATCGGTATTGAAATCAGAGGAGCATCTTCTTCTGGTTATCCACAGACTCCATATGGCCTTGAAACCAGAACAGTTGATGGAGCCGACAACAATATTTCTCTTCTTGGAATGCCTGAAGAAAGTGATTGGGTACTATTGTCAAATTTCAATGACCGATCCCTGATCCGCAACACACTCAGTTCAAAACTTTTTGAGGACATGGGCGAATACGCTCCCCGAATGAGATTGTGCGAAGTTTTGCTGGACAGTATGTACAAAGGCATTTATGTTTTTGGAGAAAAAATCAAGCGCGATAAAAACAGAGTCAATATCGCAAAGTTGGATACATCAGATACATCAGGTGATAAACTGACGGGTGGTTATATACTACAACAAAATTATTGGGATCCTTCGACCAGCTTTCAATCCAATTATTCTCCTATTGATCATCCCGGGTTTGATGTACATTTTGTATACGAATATCCCAAACCGGATGTCATCAAAGATGAGCAGAAAATATACATCGCCTCATATGTTGACAGTCTTGAAACAGCATTGTATAGTTCCGATTTTACAGATCCCGATATCGGCTATAGAAAATATTTTGATGAAAAATCTTTCATTGATTATTTTCTGCTCAATGAACTTGCACGCAATAATGATGGATTCAAGAAGAGCGTATTTTTCTATAAAGACAGAAATTCTAATGGTGGCAAGCTAAAAGCCGGACCGATATGGGATTTTGACTGGGCCTGGAAAAACATGTATGGTTGTGACATCTTCAGCGCATTGGATGGATCAGGCTGGGCACATCATATCAATGATTGCCCGACGGACAATTATTCATGTGGATGGTATATTCGTTTGTTTGAGGATACTACTTTCCTCAATAATTTGAAATGTACCTATCAGGAATATCGCAAGACAATATTTGATACCACGTATATTTTTAATTATATCGACAGCATGGGGGTCAGTGTACAAAATGCAGAGAAAAGACATTTTAAAAAATGGCCTATCCTCGGCATTAGTGGACCTGCTCCTGAAGTAGGCGCTGTGGCAACGACATATCCTGCAGAATTAGATACGCTGAAGTCATGGATCACCAAACGAATAAATTGGCTGGATGCGAATATGCCGGGATTATGTACAACAACGACAGTTTTAAATCCGTCTCAAAGCAGGGAGTGGTTAAAATATTCTCCAAATCCAACAAATGGCATCGTTCATTTCGAAGGAAATCTGAAGAATGAATTACCGGCGAAATTTATTATCTATGATGCCACAGGACGAATGATTACAAGACAGATGTTGACTTCACTGAATGTATCCTTTGATTATGAATTGACTGATCAGGGATTATACTTTCTCATCATTTCAAATTCAACTGGTGCATCGCAACATGGGAAGATGATCAGGATGTAAATGCCCAAATTCCATTTTACCAAAA
>JBATMM010000402.1:0-9304 GCA_049289835.1 Saprospiraceae bacterium
CCCTCATGGCTGATTTTAAACGTAAATTTTATTTAATCGCTCACAATCCAAATACTATAGAGCTTGCAAGAACTTTTTTACGATTGGGTGCCAATGCCCTGGAACCTGACACACTTGAAGGGATTGACCTCGGCCATTCAATTAAATCTTTCACAATCGAAGCATTAACAAAAGGTAAGAATTCAGGTTGGCTGCCATCGGTCATCATTATTTCCAGCGATTTATTACCGGCACAACTCGTATTTCAGTATGGGCCTGATGATTGGTTAAGTTTTGACGAGAATCCAAGGATCGTGAAAGAAGTAGATTCAACATTTATCACTTAAATGATAAGGGTTCGAATGAATAATTTGTTTTTCAAATCTCCTTGACATTCCTTTGATAATAAAATAAGCATACTATCCGATTTACAAAAAAGGGATGCAAAATACCAAACAAGATTTTTAGATACAGCATATAAGGATGCCGGACTTGTTGCATGCCTATTAAGAATTTTCAGCTTTGACCTCGTCAGGATAATTGATTATAAATTCGTTTATGGTTGAACGTTGGGCTGGATTTCCAGCAATGTCCTTTTGGAATATTTCCCACATATCCTCCCTGAATTTTTCGACTTTCTTTTTATCTTTTTCCTTTTCACCTTCCTCAACCCGACCGTAGATTAAAAAGCCGATCTCTGATGCGCTCAGATCGTTTCGGATTCCTATACAGACCATCCTTTCCTCAATTGACAGATTGGGATAAGAAGATAATAATTTGGATAGCCAAGGCTTATGTTTACAGTATTCCTGAAAATGGTCATCAAACCGCTGGTTTACTTCAATGAACATGGTGACTACCTCCAGTAATTTTTCTGGTTCAAGATGCAGATTAAACTTTATTTGATCCAAACATTTCGCAAGATTGGCAGGTTTAATATCATTGATCGTAAGATCATGCTGTCTTTTCAACTCTTTTCTTAATGTAATCATGTCTTTTATATGAAAATGCTTGAATAAAGCATCAACAACTGTTTTTATTGAACCAATACTTAAATATTTCAAAATCTCTTGCTCACTCATATCATTTTTTAAACATACAGCGACTTTCCAGAAAGTGTCGTTATGCTTCTCAATCGCTTTAATCTTTTTTATCCAGGCCCTGTTTTCCGTATATAATGAAAGTTGTTTTTCAAATGGAATAATACGTTTAATAAATTTATTCAGATCCAATTCAAGTTTGGAGATATCAACTGGCGTATTTTTCAATTGCTGACAAACTTCAAGAATTCGCTTTTCATACCCATGTTCAATTAATAATGTCAAACCAGATGGAAGTTCGGTTTCGTCTATGGATGGCATAACTGTGCCAGATATAACAACTGGATCTGTGCCTGATGTATCAATCGGTTCTGAACCAACAGTATCAATCGGAGTTACTTTCCTAGTTTTAGTAGTGAAAATAAATAATAAAGCCACCAATAGCAATGTTGAAACTGAAGTTAAAGCCCAAGGTAAAGCATTAAGCCAACCAGGTTTTGGTGTAATAGGTTCTGCTGGAAGAACAACCGGAACAGATGGATTATTTCCATACTTATAAAAGCCATCGGCTGTTCCAAAAATCACATTGTTATCTCTGAGTGGTTGAATAAACTCGAAGTTAGATTTGAAATTTCCTTTTAGGAAATTGAGTTCCGGGAAATTCTCCCTCTTATATTTTCCATTTGTGTTCATTTTCCCCGGCACACCATTTGCCCAAAACCAAATATTTCCTTCAATATCCTGTGTCATGAAGGAGACGAAAGTCGTATCGCCGAAGCTGCTTTCAAATTGTTTATTTAATGAAAAACGGTTGGATGCAAAATCATATATGCCCTTCTCAGTACCGAAAACAATCCTGCCGTCAATTTTGAACACGTTAATTTTGTTGATCGTCGGCAAACCGAATTCCTGGAAATTAGTCCTTCCGAAATGAAAAGTATCCATCTTAGAAAAATCAGAGGAGAACTTTATTTTCCAAATCCCTTTGTACACGTGGGTCATCCAGAGAGTCCCCTCATCATCAAATTCCATGATCCTTGATGACTCAAACTTAAAGTCCCTGGAGAATTTCCAACCACAGGGACTTCCTGCAGATTTTTCAAAAAGCACCAACCCAAAATAATTTCCAGCCACCATGAGTTCAGGATGACCTGGCACTTCCAGAAACTTCCAAAATCCTATGTTAGTATCGAATTGTTCAAGCCGGCCATCATCACAAATGCAATAAGCTCCATTGTGATGACCTAAAAATAATTGGCCATAAACTACGCTCAAATTCCATGCTTCCCCTTCACTGCCTTTGATTAAAGAAAATTCTTGTCCAAGGACCTCATGATCTTTGAATTCTTTGACAAATAATCCATTTGGTGTGACCAGGTATAATTTGTTTTTATACAATGCACATCCATGTGCTCCGATTTGGGTATAAGGGGGTATGAAAATGAAATTCCACGGTGAACTAAGCATCGCTTTTGCAATGCCATTGTGAAGACCCAACCACAGATCCCCGTTCTTATCCTGTTTTATGGATATCACATTGTCGTTGGGAAGTCCATGATCTTTGTCAATTTGAGAAATAAGTTTTCCGGATGACTTTTCACTTTCCGTTGACTTTTCAATGACGATAACACCATTCAGTTTGGTTGCGAAAGCATATTTCCCGCCTTTTAACATCGCACCTGTATTGATGATAACATCTTCAAAAAAACTTGTCATATCACTCAACCATGGTTTTGGAGGAGATTGACCATCAAACGTAAAAAGTCCTTTTTGTTCTGTTGCTATAAGTCGGGTAGTCTCATTGAAACGCAAAATAGCTTTCACATTCATTCCTTTGTTTTTGAAAGCTTCTCCGTCCTCGACTAATTTGAATGTGCTATCACGGATTTCAACTAATCCGTCTTCTTGTCTGAATGCATATAAGGAACGTCCTATGGAAAAGGCATATTCAAGGTTTTTATCACCTGCCATGAATACTTTCACTCCCTGTCCTTCCCGGTATCGGGCAACCATTTTGTAAGAAGTGAAAATAACGTCGCTGTTATCCGTAAAGATGCACCATATATCATCAAAATTTTTGTCTTCCTGTTTTACGATACTATCGCTCAGGCAAGTAAATTTCAGCTGCCCGGTTTTATTCCTTTCAAAAAAGCCAAAAGTACCCTGGCCACCAACATAAATCCGACCTGTTTCACTATTAACATTTATTGAACGAACAATAGTCTTGTTTGGAAGAGGTGTAAGTCGCCAATTCGTTCCATCATATTCAAGCAAGCCATCGTTATTGCCGAAATACATGATCCCATTTTCGTCCTGATCTATAGCCCAGTTTTGAGGTCCGGCACCATATTCTTCTCTTAAAAAATTTCGGACCAATGGCGAGCCAATTTTGTAAGATTGAGCGGTTAAAACAAATGACAGGAGAAATATGAAAAGTCCGCAGGAAGCCAGTTTTTTGAACATATTTCAGTTATTTAAATGGGGGAACCCGACGGGTATTATGTCAGGTTTATATAAAAAGATTCCTTTCAGCACATAAAGCTTGATCCATTGTCTAAAATTTCGTCCTAAATTTTTAATACCTAAAAACGACCACAAATCCAGCATTCAAATAATAGTTTTTAACTGACTGAAAATTTTCTTTGACTCACTAATCAGGGATTAAAAGCGTGTAGCTAATTTGACTGATACTATAAATTCTATGTATGATTCAATTTTTATAGAATCCGAAAATACAATTCATTTTCAATATTTATATGCTTCGAAACCCGGGAGAAAGCCAAAAAACAGAGACCATTTCACTTTTCCCCTCGAGTTTAGGGGCAAATAGTTGACAAAGTGGGGAAAATACTATCCCAAAAAGAGGATTTGCAACATCATCAATCCTCATATTTGATTTGAAGGCTGTGGTTTTCCGGATTCCTTTGATCTAATCCTGAATCTCTGCCTTAAAATGACAGAAATATTGGTTAGCTTTCTTTCACCTGAAAAATTCTCTTACAATGCTCAGCTCCTTACTTAAACTTAACTCCGGCACCTGGCTGAAAAGCTTGATCCTGATGCTTATCTCCATAAATGTAAATGCCCAGGAAAATTATGCGGATAGTGCCCGTTTGTTTCTAACAGATCAATTCGATAGATGTCACAAAGTCTCTTTTGTTTATCTAAACGGAAATGATGCCTGTAACATTTTTATTCCCCATGCTGAAGGTGATGGAAATAATTTTACAAAAATAACCCAACAATACCGTGAAAATCATGATTCATGGCAAAGTAATGGATTACTGATTTATAAGCCTACCCCATCTGACTCGAATGGTTATGCTGCATGGGCATATACCTGGGGAGTGGATAATTTTGGGCAATTTCCGGGATTCGATATGGCAGGGGCTGATTCTCTGATTTTTTTCGTGAAGGGTAAAGGAACTATAGAAGTCATTGTTGGTGGCACTAACCGTCCACCCTTCAAGAACGCTTCCTTTTTTTATGAAGATGGTGTGGATGCCCGGAGCACCGGATATATCACCTTAAACCAGGATACGGCCTGGGAAAAGCATGTACTTTATTTATCAGACGATCGATTTTGGGTATTCAAAGGACCAAGGGAGGGGGCAAATAACAAATTCCCTAAATGGGGTTTGTATAAAGATTTTTATGATTGTAGCGAGTATTTAAACGTCTCATTGGATAGTATTGATGAAAACGGAGAAGATTGTATTGTTGTAACATGGATGAGACCGGACTCTGTAATTAAGTCTAATAATTACTATATAAAAAATTGCTACGGTGGATTTGGACTTCTTTCACCAAATATTAACATCTCAGATTGGCAGCTTGGCAATGCACAAGGATATGATCTTCTGGGCCTGGATTCAATTTGCTTCAAAGCTAAACTGAACAAACCAGGTAATATTGAAATCAATTTTAATTGCAAAGACTGCCCGGGAGGTAAAATGTTGGATACTTTTTCAATTGATACGTTGTGGAAAAAATTTTATTTGCCCATTCCAGACAGTTTACATTTCAGTAAAACTAATGTTGGTTTTGGACTAGCTCTTAAGCCAGCATTCACGCCCGATTCTATCACACTCTTTCTTGATTCAATTTACTATGTTGGTACTACGTTGAAAACCAGATTTGATAGCCTTATAACCGGAGCTAAATTTGTCCTTCCGAGCTCAATAAACCCAGATTCAGCAATCGTTTATTTTGACAGCATATTTTTCAATCGACCTCGTCTGGACGAACCTCGATTCCCGCAGAGTTTCTTACTTCCAAATAGTGATACCTTGTTTGCGACGCAGCAAATGTCAGCCCACACCTATGATGCTGGCTTGACTATTATTGCATTGCTGGCTGAGTACTACAAATCCGTTCATCAATCCTGGCTTGAATCTGCCGAAAAAATCGGTGATGCATTTTTATTTGCCATGGAAAATGATCGTTATTTCCATGATGGGAGGTTACGAAATGTGTATAGTGCTGGCCTGACATATGATAATTTAAACAGGGCCCGAATGTCCGGATACTGGAATGAGAAGAAAGGCATATGGTTTGAAGATTCGTATGAAGTCGGAACGGCTACAGGAAATGTTGCCTGGGCTGCGCTTTCATTGATCAGTCTATATGAAGCAAATCAAAAGGTCAAATATTTAGATGCTGCAGAAAGGCTTGCAAATTGGGTTATCACGAATACATGGGTGACTCAGGGGTTTAGCGGCGGTTTTGAAAACTGGGATGAAAATCAACTAAGGTTGCTGTACACTGCAACTGAACATTGTATAGATCTCACTGCGGTGTTTTTACGTTTGTATAATCTTACACAAAAAACTTCATATAAGGAAGCAGCTGATCACGCAAATGAATTTGTTTTGTCCATGTGGGATCCAATTAATGGAAAATTTTTCACCGGCACCAATGACGATGGCGCCATAAACAAAGATGTCATTCCGACTGATTTACAGGTATGGTATCTGTTAGCTAATAATGATCGAAATTCAGATTTCACACGAAGCTATCATTGGGCAAAAGACAGTTGCTTTGTAAGCAATCATACACATCCAGGTGACCCACACAATTATATAGGATTTGACTTCAGCCTGGATACTACATTAACGCTTGACGGAGTGGGTTACGAATTTACTGGGCAAATGGCCACTTGTGCCTGTTGGCTCGGTGATTCAATATTTTACCGTGAATTAATAGAGGAACTTGATTATATACAACTAAATGGTCCACGAAACAATGAAAAGGGAATTATAGCTGCTTGCCATGATAGTTTATCAACAGGTTTTAGATGGCAATATCACAATATTCTACATGCAGGCGGTGCAACTCTCTGGTATCTATTTGCTAAGGAACGTATCAATCCTTATTACAACCCAAAATTTCCATTCGATTGCAATATTCATGTTTCAACACATACGATAGCAGGTTCTCCATACAACATATCAATAGCCCCGAATCCATCAAGAGGTCTTGTCGATATTTCATTTGGACTTTCTTCCTCACAGCATTTAACTATTGAAGTATTTGACCTTAATGGTAAACCAATAAGAGTTTTGGCTCAAAATCAATCCTACCAGCCTGGGTCTTATCGGTTACACCTGGATGCAACAGAAGTTCCGGATGGCGTGTACATAATATCTTTTCAATCGACATCAGGAAAAGTAACGGAAAAACTTGTGGTTTCACATTAACTATTCCTATTCGTCAAAGCAGCTTTTGCATCGCCTAAGAATAACCTCATTCCTTCCAACATTTCCTAATTGAGTATTTGTATTTTCCCCAAAAAATGCGGGGGAAATACTTTGGGCCCCGGGGGAAATAAATACCCTTTAGGGTTGTTTGCCAAATAGCTATAGGACATATTTGACGAGAGGAATGTTCATTGACTATACGTTTCAGAAATTATAACTATTTCACTCGAAAAAAACTCATGTTATGAAAAATTCAACACTACTCCATTCAAATCAGTTCGGGATCTTAATTCTATTTTTACTTTTAAATACCGGATTTCCAGGCAGTTTAAAAGCACAACCAAATCCTGATAATACCGATATCGTTCGAATCCCATGGATTAATTTTGGCCCATACACTAAACCAGGTCAAAATCCAAATTATGGAACCATTATTCCTGATGACCAGATTGTTTCTTTGATTGACGCTCTGGTTCCCTACGTAGAAGGCATTCGAATTTTTACACCCATCAATGAATTTGCAAAAATCCCATTTCTCGCTAAACAACGCGGATTAAAGGTAATCGTGGGCATTTGGCTTGGGAAAGACACTATAAAAAATGCGGAGCAAATTGCTAAAGGAATAGTCGTAGCGAAAGAAGGTAATACCGACCGTTTAATAGTGGGTAGTGAGGTCCTGCTCCGTGGCGATTTAACACCTACTCAACTTATTGGTTATATCAATCAGGTGAAACAGGCTTGCCCAAACATTCCTGTATCATGTGCAGATGTGTATTATGAATTCATAGCACATCCTGAAGTCGCTGATGCCTGTGATTTCATTTCACCAAACATATATTCATTTTGGGAAGGCGTAGCGATTGAATGTGCCATTTCACGATTTCATCAGGCGTATCTTTCCTTATTACCAATCGCCTCAGGAAAAGAGATTTTTATTTCAGAATCCGGTTGGAAATCATTTGGACCCAAGGTGTTAGAAGCTGAACCTTCTCTGGAGAATGAAATCAGATATGATCGGGAATTGCTCTCCTGGAGTAAAGCCACAGGAATAAAAGTTAATATCTTCTCCGCTTTTAACGAGCCCTGGAAAGGAACAGATGATGGATGGGGCATCTTTACCAATGAGGCAATTCTTAAACCAGGTATGGAAATAATATTCAAAAAAATTGAACATATCGATAGTACATGGCTATGTAGAGGCCCTGATAATACAGGAAATGATACTTTATCAATAGATTACTTACCAGTACTTGGAAGTTTTGATAATGTGAAAGGTCACATTAACCATCTTGTTTCCTGTGATTTCAATATAGCATCATATATTAAAGTTGGTTCAGGTTATTGGACCAAACCTACTTTTCAAAACCCCACTGTTTCCATTCAATGTAACAGCAAATGGATTGTGGATTATACCACTGGAGGTAGCGATGAGATGGCCAGCGATTTATGTTTTTTTATTGTTCCATCTGATTATTCTCCGCCATTATGCGGTGGTTGTGCAACGATTCCGCAGGAGGTTTACGTACATGCCTTATCCTGGAAATGTATGCATAGATATGTGCTGACTTCTGCTTCAGTAGATGCATCTTCAATTGAGGTTTGCGAAGGAGATACTTCAACTTTAACTGCCCAAGGAGGCTTGATTTATAGATGGAGCACTGGCGAAAAAACGGCATCAATTCATGTTTCTCCATCGTCCACTACAACTTATTATGTAACCATCTCAGATGGATTGGGCGGTGGATCAATAGTAAATATCACGGTTTCGGTAATCGCATCGCCAAATGTGTCCATTCAGGCTTTTCCGGATACCATTTTTTCCGGAGAAATTGCCTCTTTGGAAGCTATTGGAGATATTGGCACTTCATTCATATGGAGCACTGGAGAAACTTCTTCTCAGATTGAAGTGGCGCCTCTTACTACAACAGTATATTCAGTAACAGTGATGAATACAAATGGCTGTACAAAGACATTTTTTGTGACAGTCGTGGTTAATCCAGTAGTGTCAACAGCTCATATTAGTGAAATTAATTCTCTAAAAATTTACCCCAAACCTGCGAAAGATTTAATTTGCATAGAACTAAAACTCAAAGAATCAACATGCATAGAATTCGCAATAATAAATAGTTTAGGAAGGACGCTGGATCGTCGACAGGAACATTCTATTTCGGGAGAAATTATTTCACAATTTGATGTGTCTATTTACCCATCAGGAATATATTTTTTGGTACTAAAAACAGAGCAAGGTGAATATTTGACAGAAAAAATACTTATTTTATAACCTTTGCAAACGAACTCTATACCCCTCATTCCCAGTCTATCCTGTCACTATGAATTGCATCTCTACATTCAGATGTCTTTTACGATCTTTATTCCATTCAAGTTTTAAAACCGCCGGCTCTTTCTGAAAATAAATTATTATCATTGATTTAAGGACATCCATCCCTTAAATATGTCCAAAAAACCGTAGTCTTCAATATGGATTTGGCTATACAATGAATTTGTAATATCATTGAATCCCGGATGACACAATATTCGATAGGCAAAATCCGATATGTATTTCTGGAATATTCCAAACCTTTAACC
>JBATMM010000403.1:0-6349 GCA_049289835.1 Saprospiraceae bacterium
CTTACTTCTTTGACGAAATTTTCTCCGAGGCGTTGATTGACTGATGTCATGATGGTTTCTTTCATGGTAGACAATTCTGCTTTTAAGGGGGATGAATCTATATAGAGCATAAGCACTTGTCCATCAAGCTTGATCTTTCTTGTGTATCCATTGATGACAGGGCCCATCAATTCAAGCCACATCTTTTCTATTCTGGTTTGATATAGACGAGCTCTGAATTGAGGTGATTGTGCAAATACCTGTAACCAATCTTTTAATGGCCGGTTGTTATCTCCCCTCATAAAAATTTTCGATTTGAGATTTTGGATTTGAGATTCACGACTCACGACTCTTTGGTAACAATCTACGGAATCACATCGGGATTTCATTCAACTGATCTGGTGAAATAAAATCACTTACTCGCTTACCGGTAGTATGGGATAAAAATATCTGCCCATATTCAGGTAACGTCAATATTTCCATAAGTCTTGCAAGTCGGTTTTCATCGAGTTTGTCAAATACATCATCAAGAATGAGAATGGGTGTTGTACCAATTTCTTTGCTTAAAACCTGATATTTGCTTAGGTGTAAAGCGAAGATCAATGATTTGATCTGGCCCTGTGAACCATATTCCTTTGCAGACATATTTTTAATCTCCAGTTGATAATCGTCCTTGTGAATTCCTGCATTCGTTCTCATGGTGTTCTTATCCGCCTCCCAATTCATATCTGCAAGGACATCAAAAGGATAATCACTTATTCTTGAATCATAACCAAGACTCACATTTTCCCTATGATCAGAAAGTGTAAGATAGGTTTGAAGCAATATGGGTTCAATCAATGTGGATAGCCATTTTCTTTTTTCAAAAATCAGATTTGCAAGAGGTGTCATCTGTTCATCATATGTGCTGATCATACGCCTGAGGTCTTTGAAACCCGCTTTCAAAGCAGCATTCCGTATCTGCAGAAGATGATTGTAAGAAACTAAGGCCAGGAGGTAAGCCTGATCAATCTGGCATAGCAAATGGTCTATATAACGCCGTCGTGAAATACTTGATCCATAAATAAGATCGATGTCTTTCGGCGCTGAAAAAACAACAGGCATGAATCCCAGGTGAGAACTTATGCGCTCCAGTATTACTCCATCAACCGATAACTCTTTAATCATTCCCGGTTTAACCTTGATGATTACCTTATGGTTAGAATTGTCTTTTATGACATCACCTTCAAGACGAAAAAAGGACTCATTATACCGGACTATTTTCTGGTCATGCGGATTGAAATAACTTTTACCTACGCAGAGATAATATATGCCATCCAGGAGATTCGTTTTACCTGTTCCATTCAAACCATGGATCAGGTTAAACTTCGGACCGAACCGGAATTGAACATCTGAATAGTTTTTGAAATTGGTAAATGAGACCTCCCGGATCAACATTGGCTTCATTGCAGGACATTAAGCGGATAACCTTATCTTTGCCATCCGGCTAATATAGTTTTTATGGCTCAGGTTAAAGAAAAAAAGACAACCCATCCTGCTAATGGCAGCTCCAATGGACTGGATACCAGCACATATCGTCAGTGGTATGAAACCATGGTCAGGATCAGGCGATTTGAAGAAAGAGCTCTGAAAATGTACTCTATCAACAAAATCCGGGGTTTCCTGCATGTCTATATTGGACAGGAAGCCATAGCTGCCGCGATTACCACAGCTGTGAGGCCTACTGATCCGATTGTGACAGCTTACCGTCAGCATGGGATAGCTTTATCCAGAGGAGTGACCAGCCGGGCTTGTATGGCGGAGCTTTTTGGGAAGGAAACAGGTGTGAACAAAGGAAAAGGCGGATCGATGCACTTCTTTTCTAAAGAACACTATTATTTTGGTGGCAATGGTATCGTGGGCGCTCAGATCCCTATCGGTACAGGCATAGCTTTCGCTGAAAAGTATAAATCAACTGATAATATATGCCTCACTATGTTCGGTGAAGGTGCTGCCAGACAAGGGTCTCTGCATGAATCATTCAATATGGCTATGCTTTGGAAATTGCCCGTTCTGTATATCTGTGAAAACAATTTTTATGCAATGGGGACTTCCGTGACCAGAAGCAGTAATGTCACCGATATGTATAAACTGGGTCTGTCATATGAAATGCCCAGTTCTGCTGTTGATGGTATGGATGTGATGAAGACACATCAGGCCTTATCCGAGGCTGCTGCGTATGTCAGGTCAGGAAAAGGTCCCTATCTACTCGAAATTAAGACATATCGTTATCGTGGACATTCAGTATCTGATCCTGCAAAATACAGATCGGCTGAGGAGTTGGAGAATTATAAGGAAAAGGATCCAATCGATCATTTGAAGGCTTATATTGATGAGCACAAATTGCTGAAAACATCAGAGTTAGATGCGATTGATAAAGCTATTCTTAAAGAGATCGATGAAGCGGAGGTTTTTGCAGAAGAATCAAAATTCCCACCTGCTTCAGAATTATACACGGACCATTATGTTCAGGGAGACTATCCATATATCAAAGATTAGGATCAACTTTACCCCCTACCCCCTAACAGGGGGAATTGTCTAACAGGGGGAATTGTTTTGACTGTCAAGGGTAAGTTCAAATAATCAAATAACAAATTATTTAAATTCGTCCCCCTTTCAGGGGGCAGGGGGTGAAAGGAATAATTACCTTTGCACCACTTTTTAAAAAACGCATATATCAATGGCTATCAAAAGAAAACAGGTTAAGAAAGACGACGAGACACTGATCAATCTGGCTACGGCCAGGACGAAGCTGAGTATATTTTTTGAGCACAATCAAAAAATTATTCTTGGTATAATTGCAGGTATTGTGTTAATCGTCGGTGGCTGGTTTGTATATCACAACCTGATCATGCAACCAAAGGAAGAAAAGGCAATGGCTCAAATGTGGATGGCCCAGGTTCAATTTGAACAGGATTCATTCAATGTTGCTCTTGCCAATCCCGGTGGTGGGTATAGTGGTTTTATTAAAATAATCTCAGATTATAAAGGAACCAAAGCAGCTAATCTTTCTAACTACTATGCCGGTATTTGCTACCTCAACCTGGGAAATTTTGATTCAGCACTTTCATTTCTTAACGATTTCAAACCTAATGGGATCATTGGTCCTGTCATGAAGCACGGTGCGCTGGGTGATGTCTATTCTGAATTGAATCAAATGGACAAGGCTGTTGAAAATTATAAAAAGGCGGCAGAGGCTTCTGAAAATGAACTTCTGACTCCTTACTACTTTAAAAAATTGGCCATGCTGTATGAAACTCAGAATGAATACAGCAAAGCTTTGGAGATCTATAAAAAGATCAAGTCTAAGTATCCGAATAGTAATGAGGCACTATCCATCGATAAATATATTGCACGAGCTGAAGCACGCTGATCATGGCTTCTAAACATGCTCCTTCTGTTCCTCCTGTTCTGCCCGATGGCAAGTCGTATAAAATCGGTATTGTCGTATCGCGATGGAATGAAGATATTACGAACGCGCTGTTAGAAGGAGCAAAATCCACGCTATTATCTGCCGGTGTGATTCCTGAAAACATTGAAGTACTTTTTATCCCCGGATCCTTCGAACTTCCATGGGGGGCCAGACAATTGATGAAGGCGGATAAAAAAGATGCTATCATATGCCTGGGTTGCATCGTACAGGGCGAAACGAAGCATGATGAATACATCGCAACAGCCGTTGCTAATGGAATAATGCAGCTCTCTATCGCATCCGGAATCCCTATTCTCTTTGGTGTGCTGACTACAAATTCATATGAGCAGGCCCGTGATCGTGCCGGAGGAACATATGGCAACAAAGGTTCTGAAACTGCTATAGCGGCTTTGCAACTTGCCCAGATAAAATCAGGAGATAAGCCTGATAAAAAGAAAATCGGGTTTTAGCATGAAAATCATCCCCATTGAAACAGGCCGCTTCAAGCTGGATGGTGGGGCCATGTTTGGTGTCATCCCCAAAACCATATGGCAAAAGATGATTCCGGCTGATGAGAATAATCTCTGCAGCTGGGGGATGCGATGCCTCCTGATAGACGCAGGTGATCAGCGTATCCTGGTAGATACCGGTCTTGGCGATAAACAGGATGACCGGTTTTTTAGTCACTATTTCCTGCATGGAAATGAAACACTCTTAAGCTCGTTGCACAATGCGGGGTATTCACCGGATGATATTACCGATGTGATCCTAACCCATTTTCATTTTGATCATGTGGGAGGAGCGGTGAAGAAAGATGAAAATGGCAACCTCTCCCCTACTTTTCCGAATGCAAAATACTGGACGACACAAAAGCATTATGACTGGGCTTATGAGCCCAATGCAAGGGAACGTGCATCATTTCTGAAAGAGAATTTTGTTCCTTTGAAAGAGGCCGGTGTATTGCATTATGTTCCTGAAGTACAGGGATATCAATGGAATGATTTCATAAAGATCAGACTTTCTTATGGTCATACTGAATCGATGATGTTGCCTGAAATAAAGGTGAATGATGATGTGACCCTTATTTATGTAGCTGATCTGATTCCATCCGCGCATCATGTCGGTTTGCCTTACATCATGGGGTATGATATCCGTGCACTGGTCACGCTTGAGGAAAAAACGCCGTTCCTGACAGAAGTGGCTCAGAAAGGATATTATTTATTCCTGGAGCATGACGAGGATACAGAATGTGTATCGATCAGACTGGATGCCCGTGGAAGACCAGAGGTGGATAAAAAAATATCCCTACCAAGTTTACTAGCCAGTTTCTGAAGATTTTCTCATACCTAAACTCACGGTTTACCGGAAAATATTTTGTTTTCCATAGATATTGTGCATAACTGTCTGTGGACATTGATAATCAATAGGTTAAAATAGTGTGGCACACTGGCCTGGGAGGTATTCCGGTACAAGAATTTTATACCTAAGGGATATTAGGAAATCAAGAATATCTAACCTATCTTTGACTTTTATTCCAAAATAGTCAAATGGTAGAAAAGGAGTCAGATCGGTCCCAGGTGAAATTAGAGCAGATTTTGGCTGCGGCACAGAAACGTTTTAGTCATTATGGCTTATCGAAAACGGCTATGGTAGATATTGCCGGTGACATTGGCATGTCAAAAGCATCGCTTTACTATTATTTTAAAGACAAGGAAAGCATTTTCACGGCAGTGATCGAAAAGGAGCATATTCTCTTTGTTCAGGAAATGAAGAAGATCATTCAATCCTCCGGAAAGGCTGAATGGATGCTCAATGAATACGTCAATCTTCGCATCGGTGTCCTGGAAAAAATGTTGGCTTTGGGCAAGTTCAGTTATGGTAGCTTTTTGGAAATCAAACCTCAGATAGGTTGTCTCCTACAGGAATTCAAAAAGGAAGAAATCAATATGATCGCTGAAATCCTGGCATCCGGTATTCAGCGTAAAGAATTTTCAATGGACGATGTCAATAAGCATGCTGAGTTTTTTATTGACACCTTGCTCAGTATACGCAAAGCGATCATTTCAGAACATAAAGATGGAGACACTGTTGAATTCTCTTCAACGAAGTATCAAAAACTTAAAGAACAATCAAACATGTTTACCACGATTTTCATAAAAGGGATCACTGCGTAAACGGAATCATAAATTAATAAAATGAAAAAATCAAATATAAGGCCAGGTATATGGCGTCAATTTCTTTTTATAACCTTTTTGTTATTGGCATTTGAATCCAATTCTCTCGGGCAAAGCATTAATTCTATTACGTTGGATGAATGCATGAAACTGGCAACAGATAATTACCCTTTGACAAAACAAAAAGGATACCTCCATGCTATCGGAGTAAATAATCAGAAAGGCATCAATGGATCATGGCTACCTCAGATCAACTTTAACCTGAAAGCTACTTATCAATCTGAAGTTCCCTCATTCAATTTTGAAGGTTTTCCAACTATAGTTTTTCCGAAAGACCAGTATAGTTTTGGTTTGCAGGTGAACCAAACGATTTTCGACGGAGGCCTAAGCAATCAGCAAAAGAATACGGATAAAGCCAATACAGAAACAGAAATACAAAAAAATGAAGTTGAACTGTATAAAGTCAAAGAAAAAATTCTGCAACTCTATGGTAATATATTATTGACTAAAGAAAACATAGAAGTACTTAACTCCTACGCTAAGGATATTGAAAGCAGGCAATTGAAGATGTCTTCTGCTGTGCGCAATGGACTGATGCTCCAAAGTGATCTGGATGAGCTGGACGCTGTAATGCTAAATACGGATCAAAACAAGATTGATGTCATTTCGAAATTTAAAACGCTCTGCCAGGTTCTTTCATTATTCATTAATCGTACGGTGGATGAAAACACTTCATTCGCTGATC
>JBATMM010000404.1:0-4625 GCA_049289835.1 Saprospiraceae bacterium
GGAATATGATAGCACTACGGAACCAAAATGGGTATGTTGCAGTAGGTCAGAATATTACGTCCGGTCCCTATTGGCATGGTTGGATAGTAAAAGCGGCAGAAAACGGAGATAGCCTTTGGATGCGTAGTTATAATTTTGATGGATTGAATATTATATATGAACTCAGAGACATTAAGGAGGATTTGGAAGGGAACTTAATAATGGTAGGTGAATATCGCGACATAAGTGGCGGTGACGTGGGACAAAAAGCCTGGCTGCTTAAAGTTGACCAGTATGGTTGCCTTGTGCCGGGTTGTCAGTTAGTAAATACCGAGGATGTTGAATCAAAAGAAATTAATTTATTGCTTTATCCAAATCCGGCCAATGATTTCTTAAGTTTCTATTGCTCATTTTCTCCCGTATTGAAAGAATTATCATACTCGATATCAAACATTCAAGGACAGGTAATCTTTCGTTCGAACCACTTGACGAACAATACTACAAACATATATTCTGTTGGAAACTTGGCTCAGGGCACTTATTTCCTTCAGCTAATCAGCAGTAACCAAATTATTAAAACAGAAAAATTCATAGTTGCCCATTAATTGATAATATCTAATCAAGGACTTATGAGAGTTATACATTTTATATTGATCTTTTGTTTTATTTCGATCTTTTCAAATTTATTTGGACAATCTTATTTTTACTGAAAGATTATTATAATGGAAATCGTACCCAATATCGATACTTAGGTAATTCAATGCCGGATGTATTATTATTTAATTCTACGGGACGACTTACAAAATTTGAAATAAATTGTAGCAATAAACTGGATTCTATCGTGGAGCTTTCACCTCATGATATTGACAATCTCGGTCTGGAAGGAAAGTCTATCCAGGATTTTATTAGCGATACTTACGTTATTAATACATTGAACAATGACGATAATACTCCTCTTAAGATGCCTCTGTATGTAGTCAAATTTGCGGAATACGCAGGTAGATTTAATAAGGAGAATGTTCCGGAACTGGTGGGGCGTCTTAAGTATCGTAAGGATGTTCAATATATAATATTGAATATGGATTACTCAATGCATAAATAAATTTTTTCAGCTCTAAGTTTCCATGAAGATCAGTATCTTGAAAAAGACTAGATAGTCGGTTTGGACAATAAACAGATAAGTGCTATGAAAAAAATATTTGTCATAAACGGTAGTGCAAGTGAAAATTCATCAAACCAAAAACTCATTGACATTTTTGCAGACCTGACAAAGGACAGTTTTGACCTGACCGTTTTCAACGATTTAAAAACTCTTCCTCATTTTGATCCTGCACTTTCTATTGACAACACTCCAAAATCGATTTTAGGCCTTAGGCAAAAAATTGGAGATGCTGACGGAATATTGATCTGTACTCCGGAATACGTTTTCAGTATTCCAAGCGGACTCAAAAATGCAATTGAATGGTGCGTTTCAACAACTGTATTTTCTGACAAGCCAACTGGTCTTATAACAGCTTCGGCCAACGGAGAAAAAGGACACGAAGAATTGCAACTGATCATGAAGACTGTAATGACAATATTTACGAAAGACACTGCGCTGTTGATTCAGGGAATTAAAGGTAAAATAAACGAACAAGGCGACATTATAGACATCAAAACAAAAGACGATCTGACAAAATTTATTGACGCGTTTAAGACACTGATGAAAAACAGCAGAAGCTAACATTGGCTCAGCGAAATGTTGGTGACATATTTGCATGACATAGTTGAGGGTAAACAATAAATTCTCAAATGACAACAAACAACCAAACACCTCTAGACAGCACAAACGGTTATGCTTCCGTGAACGGCCTGAAAATGTATTACGAAATTCATGGTACAGGAACTCCGTTGGTTTTAATTCATGGCGGTGGTTCTACGTTGCAAACGACTTTCGGCAGAGTTTTAAATGACTTTGCAAAATCGCACAAAGTAATCGCTGTTGAAATGCAGGCACACGGACACACCGCAGACATTGACAGATCTCTGAGTTTTCAGCAGGATGCAGATGACATAGCGGAGTTATTAAAGCAACTAAAAATTGACAAAGCCAACATTTTTGGTTTTAGTAATGGGGCAAGCACAACACTTCAATTTGCTATCCGACATCCGGAAATGACAATCAAAATTATTGTCGCATCCACATTTTTTAAAAGATCTGGTGCTCCTGATTGGTTCTGGGACATGATGTCAAAACCTACATTTGAAGGTATGCCCCAACCTTACAAAGATGCTTTTCTGACTATCAATCCCGATTCAAATGCACTGAATCGAATGTATGAGCGGGATGTAGCCAGAATGCAATCTTTTGATGACATTACAGACGACCAAATGAAATCCATCAAAGCCCCTGCATTTATAATCATGGGAGACCGGGATGTCACCACAGTTGAGCATGCTGGTGAAATGCAGCGTTTAATTTCCAACTCACGTCTTGCCGTTATCCCTGGCGGACATGGTGAGTATATCGGGGAATTAACCACCCCACAGGACAGCACTTTAATTTCAGCGACTGTTTCAATGATTAACAAGTTTCTTAACGAGGCGACAGCGCAATAGAAAAAAGACAAAAAATTATAAAGAAACTAATCAAAACAGTTATGAGCAATAAAAAAAATTGGCAAGAAATCCATAAAGAGACATTAGGTTTTGGTAGCCGTCTGGCTGATTCAGTGGAAATAAATGATAATCAATCTATAACAGCACATGCAGGGACTTTGAAGGTTTAATGATTCAAATTCATTATTATTCCCTGAAGTCGAAGATACCGACCTCCTTCATTGAAACAACCGCAGTTTAAAGAAATTGGATATATTTAGCAGAATAAATTAATATTATTTTAAGATGAAAAAATACTTCACAGCTTTTTTACTTTTTTATACCACTTCAGTATTATTTAGTCAACCTGGTCAGTTGGATGAGACGTTTAATTCAACCGGCAAAGTCACTACGCACATAGCGAATTACAATGTCGATAACAGCGGATTGCTCATTCAGGAAGATGGCAAGATTCTGGTTTGCGGCACGGGTGTTACAGCCTCCAATGCTAAAGATTTTGTGATCGCACGCTATACTTCCAATGGCATCCTTGATAGTTCCTTTAACCAGTCCGGAATTAGGGTAATCGATTTCTTCGGGAAACTTGATTATTGTTATGCAATGGTCTTACAATCGGATGGCAAAATCCTTCTGACCGGCATTACGACTACACTTTCTAATGCAAGGAAGACCGCTGTTGTCAGATTACTGGAAGATGGCTCCTTTGATGATACCTTCGGAACAAATGGTATTTCTATAAATGATCCTGACAACAAAACTGAAAATCCCATAGCCATAATGTATCAGAATGATGGTAAAATCATAGTTGCAGGAAGTTTTAGTGTAAATGCAGCTCCATCCATTTGTGCATTATTTAAATACAATGAAGACGGGACTCCGGATCAGAGCTTCGGGGACCACGGACTTGCCACTGCCACTGTCCCTGATTCGTATAATCCTGCTTTTGGAATTATACAACATGATGGCAAAATTATTACCGGAGGATTTCGACTTGGAAATAATACGGAAATTATAATGCTCAGATTCTCTCCTCAGGGAACAATCGATAGCACATTCGGATCAAATGGGATCGTCAATACAAAGTATGCGAACGAAGATCATTTTGCGTATTCCGTAGTATTGCAACCTGGCCATAAAATTTTAGTAGTTGACGGAATAACATTTGCGGGGAAAAGAAATTTTGGTATGCTCCGTTATAATGAGAATGGTGCATTAGATAGTACTTTTGGAACGTATGGCCGGGTCATTACGGCTTTTTCTTCAGGCAGCAATACGGCTCATGCCATTAGTATTCAGGACGACCAGAAAATATTACTGGCAGGATTTTTAGGAACGACGCCGCAACATAATTTTGCTTTGGCAAGATATACTTCGGATGGTATCTTGGATGCCGGGTTTGGAAACGGTGGAAAAATAATCACAGATTTTGGAAACGATGACCTGGCCTTCAGGATGGCTGTTCAAGCAGATAAAAAAATCGTGCTTGCCGGCCATTCAATCGACAATGCAGGTAATGATGATTTTGCGATCGCCAGATATTTGTCCGGTCTGGAAATAGTCGGCACATCAGATCCTGTATCCAATATCTGTAATATGATGTTGTATCCTAATCCGATTCTAAAAGAGGCCATTTTGAAATTCAACTTGAGTGAGGATCAATCAATGTTCATCAGGCTGTACGACCTATCCGGTCAGTTAATCCAAAGTTTTGGTGAAGGCATGCATAGAAGTAAAGGTGAAAATCAGGAGAAATTAATTTTCAATCCCTCTATTCTGCCGGGAAATTATATTCTCAATGTTGAAACCAGGAATTCAATATATGGGATACCGGTAATATTGAGCTCGCAATATTGAGTGCTAAGATTTAAATCACGCAGTGGTTTACAAAAAAGGCGAAGGCAAAGGCTGAGGCGAAGGAATCACCCCATTTGAAATTTTCAATGCAGGCAATACCTTGCTTTCACAGATTAAACATTTATAAGTACCTTGAGTTTATACTCCCAGAGACTCCAATGACTAAGTACTACGTCGTTATGGTTAATCAAAAG
>JBATMM010000405.1:0-1737 GCA_049289835.1 Saprospiraceae bacterium
ATATTATGGATTTACGATTTACGATTTTGGATTTTCATTCCACTCCTAAGTTCCTTCTTAACATTGTGACGTGATCTTAGGTGCATAGATATACTAATTATCAATTGTCATTGTTTACAATCTCCAACTTCAATTTTCCTTAGCCTCAGCCTTCGCCTTAGCCTCTTTTTTCAATTGCTCAAATCAAGCGACAACTCCACAATATGCTCCTTCTCGCTCTCTTCAATGTCCAATTTATACTGATTTGGATAGAGTAGGCTAAGTCTTCGACGAACATTAGCCAATCCGATCCCACCATTCTGCTTTTCAAGAGGTATTACAGCCTGGTTTGGTTTGCTATTCAGTATCCTCAGCAGCAGTTTCTCATCGAGTACTTTCATGACGACATGGACATAACCATCACTGATCTGATGATTGATACCATGTTTAAAACTATTCTCCAGGAAAGGAATAAAGATAAGGGGAGCAATGGTCTGATCCGATATCATGCCCTCGACCTTAAATTGAATATCGGCATGACCGGATTGTCTCAATTTTTCCATCGCCAGATAGTTTTCGATATAATTCACTTCCTTCTGCAATGGTACTCTTCGTTCATTGCATTCATAAAGCATGTACCGCATCATTTCAGATAACTTGATCACTATCTCCGGTGCTTTATCCGATTTCTTAAGAGTGAGTGCATAGAGACTATTGAGCGTATTAAAAAGGAAATGTGGATTGATCTGTGACTTCAGAAACTTGATCTCAGACTGCATTCGTTGTGTTTCAAGGTCCTTTCGATCACGTTGATGCCGCTGCCAGTCTGATATGATCTTAATGACAGTCGATCCGCCGGCGATCATAAATACCAATAGAAAGATCCACTGTTGATTCATGATCAAATATTCTCTGGGTTCTACCTCCGCAGTGGTGATATACAGAAGAAGCACCATGATCGGTGTAAAAACTGCAACCATAGCCAGAAGCAAAAGACAATACGTCATGAAATTCTTCTGGCTCATAAACCTTGGGATCAGGTAGCCCAGATTCACAAAAACGACAAGGATATAAAATGTTAGGTTGATCAGTTTTCGGGTGATCTCCATCAGCGAACCACTATTCGTAGATCCGGCCATGAGCATCATCCCGAAGACCATAATCCAGAAGAGAACATGCAAAAACCAGGGTTTCTGCAATATCTGCATGAGGCGAAAGAGGAGATTCCGGTTCAGCAATCTGGCCATTCTACAAAGGTAGACAGGCCACGGGTTTAAATGGACATTAATAGATAAGATGCTCCATTGCCGAATGATTCCTGCGATTTCAATCGTCCAAGTGGAGAACAGGGAGCCCTATTCAGCTTAATGAAGATTTTGGAAGTCAACTTTCTCATGACACCATTGTTTTCAATCATTCATGAAGAAAAGACAAACCAAACCCAAAAGTCCTGAGTTTTTATGATGTTTTGGTTTTAAATCAGCCTTCAAAAAGTATATCTTTCGACCACTTATCTACAAGAAATTAATGCCTAAAAACAAGCAGGATGAGCGGGATGCTCAGGAATCAATCTCGATAATGCAAAAACATTATGAGGGTCTGCTCTTGCAAATCGGTGAAGATGTCAATCGAAATGGTTTGATAAAAACACCTGAGCGCGCGGCAAAAGCTCTTCACTACCTGACTAACGGCTATAATATCGAACCTTCAGCAATATTGATGTCCGCGATGTTCGAAGAAGAGTACAGTGAAATGGTC
>JBATMM010000406.1:0-3403 GCA_049289835.1 Saprospiraceae bacterium
GGACGTGAAGATGTTTGTGTGATTAAATTTGATTTTAAAATTTCTTTTTTCCAAAACAAGTACATGGTGATCCCATGATCATTCATCCATTGCATATTTTCAAAATAGCAGGGCAATCCTCCACCTGTGGCAATCAGTGCTTTCTCATAAATGTTTGTTTGCCGGATGACATCCGCTTCGAGCTCTCTGAATTCTTTTTCTCCCCGGGTGTCAAAGATTCCGTCAATGGACATGCCTGTTTGAGATTCAATCACGACATCAGTATCGAAGAATGGAACACTCAATGTATCACTGACGTACTGACCGAGCGTTGATTTTCCGGTGCCCATGAAGCCTATGAGATAGATGCGCATAAGGTCAAAGGTAGAAGGATTGTGTCCGGAAGTCATATCTTTGCGGCAATCATTGATACTTTCCAGATGAAATATAATCAAGTACGTCCGTTTAGTTTTATCATCACCCTGAGTCTTCTTTGGCTTATTGCAGGTTGCAAAAAAGAATCAGGCCATGCCATTCTTCCAACAGATCCGGATTATATTCCAAAAGGGAACCTGGCGGATATGGCGTACAATCCTGTGCGTCAGGATGGATCGATCGACAGCAGTTATCTGCCGATCATGAAGTGGGAAGAGGATGTATACGATTTCGGTACTATCAAAGAAGGCGAAGTCGTAGAAAAGAAGTACAGATTTAAAAATATTGGTACTGCTCCGCTGGTTGTTCTAAATGCTACCTCAACTTGTGGATGTACAATTCCAGAATGGCCTAAAAATCATATTCTTCCGGATAGTACAGGTATAGTCACGGTAAGATTTAACAGTAAAAATAAAGAAGGTGCCCAAAATAAAGAGGTGACTATCTTTGCGAACACTATACCTAACCATAGTAAGATTAATATAAAAGGAACGGTAATAAAATCTAAATAACAAATTATGATATCACTTTTCATATTACAGGCCAGTGCTCCGGGTGGACTTATCGGATCCTTGTGGCCATTGCTTCTGATGTTCGTAGTGATCTTTTTCTTTTTTATACGCCCTCAGGCAAAGAAGGCAAAAGAACAGACTAAGTTTCTTGATTCTCTTGATAAGGGTTTGGAAATCGTCACCGCGAGTGGCCTCATCGGTCGTATCAACAAAATCGAAGGAAGTATCGTCACCTTAACTATCGCTGAAAAAACCTTCGTCAGAATAACAAAAGGTTCTATTTCAAAAGAAATGACGGAAGCTTATAATAAATCCCTGACAAGTTCGGAAACAGCTTCCAGCTAATACACGTTTCGCTTCGGCTCCGCTCAGCGACCGTTTAAACATGTATCTGAATATGTTTCGGCTTCGCTCAACATGTGAAGTTCTCTCAGAATATTTTTTTCTGGAATTCTTAAATGAACTTAGTGCATTAAATAGTTCAAATGTAGCAGAGCTGGCAAAGGTTACTTGTGGATCACTAGCTTGGAAACAGCGTGATCTTTCAACCATGACCAATGCACTAAATAAATGCCATCAGGAATTGATTGGCCAATCGGAAAATTGATAGTCGCGTGTGAATCCAGTCGCTGCTTTCCGACGATATTTCCATTTACATCTATAAGGGTGATGTCGCATTTGTCTCCAAGTGGATTGGTCATCTCTACATGATCAGAAGCGGGATTTGGATGAAGAGTCAAAGATGGATTATCAGAGATCGAAATAGTTCCTGTAGGGTTCAACTCGCTCCATCTGGCCTCATACTCCTGCCGGAAAATATTGGCGATCGACTGATCATGGAAGATCAATGTATTTTCATCATTGACGATGTCTGCACTCAATGTCCAGTTATGCGAACCTGAGATCACTGTCGGATCAGAATCGGGATAACCTTCATCAATGATAGCATACTTATGATGAAAGAGACCTGACAGATCATGAATCTCAACATTGACTCCTGCCTGCATTAATCTTGACAATGCAAGAGATGAAGTTCCTGCATCTTCGACAATGAGTCTGACTTCAATGCCTTGCTGATGCAGAGAAATGATCTCATCCACTAAATCATCTTTAGTGATCAGTAATAATCCGATCAAAACCTGATGATCAGCAGACTTCAATGCATCAAGAATGTGACAGTTTGTTTCATCCGAAGGTGAGAAATAGGATTCGATATTGATTCCATCTATATTGAAAAGATGCCCGGTGTTGTCTGATTTTTGTTCTCCTTCTTTTGCACCAGTATTATTTGGTTGCGTGCCCCAAAGTTCATTAAACTCATGTCGGTAATTTAAAGCAAGTGCCTGGTCTGTGATGACATAGGCATGATTTGCGTCTGTCGATAATTGAGCAGATGTAAAATTGGTGCTGCCTGTCCATAGCCAGGCTTTGTCAGTATCATCAGCATCAGCGATGATAAATTTATTGTGCATGATTCCATTTCCGTGTCTGTATAAAACAGGGAAAGGAAGTGTTCCATTCAAAGCTGTGTTTGAAGTTGATTCTTCTGCAACATATCTGACCGCAACACCACGCTGAACAGCCCTTCTGATAGCATCCACAATGGATGTACGTGTATCATTGTACATCGCGATATCCATGGTCGATGATACCTGATCAATTCTGGCTATGACATCATTTTCAATGATTGAAGAACCGGTTCCTGCGGGATGGTTACCATCAGAATAGGAAGCATCAATTGATTTGTCAAAAAATATCTGTATCGGTGTTGAAGTTACAGAAGGAGATGAGAAATAAACAACCGGAGAATAAATGGTGTCAGTTGTTGGTGAGACCTGGCCAAGTCTGGCTTCATATAGTTGACCTGCAATAAGATTATTGATCAAAATTGATGTCAGTGTAATTCCTTTTTCAGGAAGGAGCACCTGGTTAAAAGTATTGATTCCATACTCTACCCATGAATTTGACTCAGGGCTTACTTCCCAGCTCAATGATGTAGCATGTCCGTTATATGATACCAATCCCTTCGGAATGATTTTGCATCCGCCCTGAGTATTGGATATTAAAGACTGAGACCATAGCTGAAATTCATTATCAACGTTGACCCATATACCTGTCACAGCGACTGAAGAACTGGGTATCTGGCTTCCGGTATGGCTCATCACTAATTTTGATGTATTCCCTCTTGTATCAAAAATGGTGTACCAGTATGAATCGAATTTTGGTTCGCAGCTGGCCACACCCATGCATGAAAGATTGACACGCATTGATTCAAAAGAAGATAGACCGGCATCATTAAAGTGGATCAGTTTTGGTGCAGGTAATGGACGTCCGGATTGAATGACATGAAATGAATTGACAGGAGTGATTTCCAGTTGTCCTTTATAAATGGTCAAAACGCCTGTAACTTCAATAGAATCGCCGGCTATAATATTGGACAATGAAGATGAATATATTGAAATGCCTGCAGTTTTGTC
>JBATMM010000407.1:0-7609 GCA_049289835.1 Saprospiraceae bacterium
ATATTCTTGTTGAATGCTCATCTGAGAGGAGTGTGCTTCGACCAGCTAAACTCATCCTTATGCCGCAGCTCAGCAACCGGGAAGTGAGAGGAGTGAGAGGGATACATGGAATTCAGATGTATAAGCCAAATTAATCGGAATTGATCATAAAATAGTTCAAATTGCTTTTAAAATAATTGAAGTTCGTTTTCATCATACACGGACAAGCAGAAGTGAAATAATTCCCTTGATTATTGCTAGAAAAGTGAGCCTAAATTTGCGCCAAAATATGTATCTGACTTCCACTCATAACTAAGTGTATTATCAGTGAGTTATGACCTAGTGGCACTACTAATAGTGGCACTACTAATAGTGCCACTATCATTCCAGGAGCAAATCCGTTTGTCCCGTTTTCTAAAAAATTGCCTTGTTTTACACCTTATAAAAATAAACTGATCAGACAAACCACTCGACTATGATGGATTCACTTATTGCCCGATTTATGGATCAGCTCGAGGAAGCTGTCGAAATAGGAAGAAATGCTGTCATCACTCCCTCTAAAAATGATGTCCATCACATTTATGTGGCTGGTCTCGGAGGCTCTGGTATAGGAGCTGATTTTGTGTCTGCATTTATTCATGATACCTGCAAAGTCCCATACATCGTCAAAAAGGGCTATTCAGTTCCTGCATATGTCGGTCCTAATACCCTCGCCATTGCAAGTTCATATAGTGGAAATACAGAAGAAACCTTAATCTCCTATGATAAGATCAAATCATCTGGTGCGCGTATCATCTGTGTGGCGTCCGGAGGAAAAATAATCGAAAAAGCTAAGTCTGATGGTTATGATTACATTCAGGTACCCGGTAATTGGCCCTCTCCAAGAGCATGTCTTGGATATTCATTGACAGCGCAACTATGGATACTTCATCACCTGGGCTACATCACCGATCAGCCCATCAGAGAAATTCAATCTTCGATAACACTTCTTCGAAAAGAATCAGATCAGATACATGAGGAAGCAAAGAAAATAGCTGCACGTTTATTTCAACACATCCCGGTCATCTACATCGAAGACAGGATGGAACCTGTGGCCGTGCGTCTTCGTCAGCAAATAAATGAAAATAGCAAAGCACTTTGCTGGCACCATGTCGTGCCCGAAATGAATCACAATGAACTTGTAGGATGGACAGAAAAGAATTCAAGTCTCGCTGTTCTTTACTTGCGCAATGAAGATGATTATTCACGTAATTCACTTCGGATGGATATCAATAAATCGATCATCGGTAAATATGCAGATGATATTATTGAAGTGCATTCGAAAGGAAAAACAATGATCGAACGTGCATTATATCTCGTACATCTTGGAGATTGGGTTTCATGGTATCTGTCTCAACTGCGTGGAAAAGATGCTTTAGAAGTGAATGTGATTGATTTTTTGAAGGGTGAGTTAGGAAAAGTGAAGTGATTTTCGATTTTGCCCCTAAATCCCCTAAAGGGGACTTGCAGTTTTGTCCTTATTTTGTTTATTGATTTTTTGCTTTTTACTTACTGCCTTTTTTGCTATTTGCTATTTGCTATTTGCTTATTGCTTATTGCTTATTGCTTATTGCTCATTGCCTATTGATATTGTACTTTTGCGCTTCAGAATTAAACCATAGAACATATGCCATTGCTTGAAGGGAAAGTCGCTATTGTCACCGGAGGTTCCAGGGGAATCGGGAGAGCTATTGTAGATGCCTTAGCTGCAGAAGGAGCTTCAGTTGCTTTTACATATCTGTCATCAAGAGAAAAAGCAGAAGCAATTGCTGCGGAATGGCAGGCTAAAGGTTCAAATGTCATTGCCTGTTATTCAGATGCAAGTTCGTATGTGCATGCGGAGTCGCTGGTTCCTTCTGTGCTCGAACAATTCGGCCGTATCGATATCCTTGTCAATAATGCGGGCATTACAAATGATACGCTCATGCTCAGAATGGATGAAGAGCAATGGGATAGTGTGATTGATACAAATCTCAAATCTGTATTTAATATGACAAAACAATGCATCAAGGTGATGCTTCGTCAGAAATCAGGTTCATTGATCCACATGAGTTCTGTAGTGGGAATTTTTGGAAATGCGGGTCAGGCAAATTATGCCGCATCCAAAGCAGGTATTATTGGTTTTAGTAAATCAATAGCAAAAGAAGTAGGCTCACGTAATATCAGAAGTAATGTCATCGCACCCGGATTTATCGAATCGGATATGACAGACGAACTCGATGAAAATATGCGCAAGGCATTTTTAACTAATGTGCCTCTCAAAAGATTTGGCCAGGCAAAGGAAGTCGCCAGTTTAGCAGTCTTTCTCGCATCAGAAATGTCAAGCTATATCACCGGCCAAACGATTAGTGTCTGTGGGGGCCTGAATACCTGATTATGAAAATTGTCCTCTTCCTCATCTTTGCTGTCTCCTTTTTAGCATCATGTACTCCTAAGATGCAGTTACGATTGGCAAGTCAGGAAGACGTCCATATATTGCCCCGATCCACGAAGATTGAGCCTAAAATAAGTTCCTGTTATGAACCTCTTTCATACGTCGCTCATCCGGAGCTGATGCGAATGAAATACATTCGTGTCAATTTTCATTTTATGAATTCGACTGATGGCAGATACAATATGCCAAAAGCAGAAGCGACTCGTTTTGCATATGACTGGATTAAAGTCACCAATGGCAATCTGGAGCATAACATGAAAATGTTTTTACCCTTAAGAAACCAAACTCCGGCTTTGCCCATTCCATACAGGTATGTTATCACACCTGATCCATCCATCAAAGGTGATAGTGGTGTTTATTATCATATCAATGATACCTTATGTTATGCAGTGAAGACTGGACGAGAAAGAAACATCAGTGATAAACGTGTCATACAACGATATGCGATAAGACCTGATTCGGTATTGAATATTTTCGTGCAGACACATCAATTAGATAGTATTAAATCACCAACCTATAAACCTGACTTTTCCGGAATTTCTCTGGGAAGTTCGGTGAAGATATTTGGGCAATGGAATAACAACCCAAGTATCTGGGATATACGCGGGATCACAAATCATGAATTAGCTCATTCTCTTGGACTGTCCCATACATGGCTTGGCTTTGACGGCTGTGATGATACTCCGGACAATCCCAATTGTTGGAATAAAACGGACAAAGGACCTTGCGATTCACTTTATTCTGACAACATGATGGATTACAATGCACACATGGCAGCCTTGACGCCATGCCAGATCGGTAAAATCCTTTTGAACATGGCCCGTATCGGATCTATACAGCGAACCATGTTAGAACCACACTGGTGTCATCTGGATACTTCAGCCACTATCGTAATAAGTGATAGTGTAAGATGGGAAGGCAGTGCAGATCTTGAGGGCAGTGTGATCATTGAATCAGGAGCAACCCTGGAAATCGGGTGCCGTGTGTCTCTTCCTGCCGGAGCTTATATCCAGGTCAATCCGGGTGGGAAATTAATTGTTCTGTCTAATGGAAAATTACATAATGCATGTGGAGACCAGTGGAATGGGATAAAATTGATGAAAGAAAAAAAGAATTCTGGTGATCTTTATCTGATGGTGGGTGCTGTGATTGAAAACACTCCGGAACCGCTGGCGGCTACACCATGAAATGGACAAGATATGTCTTCTTCATTTTCTGGGCACTGACATTGCTCTCTTTTATTCCTTCGATCGGAGCCGGTTTTGTATTTGACTTTTTAGGATGGCAAAATGCTTACGCTCATGGATCGTTCAGGGATATTCTCAATTGTTTTGGCTATCCGGGTAATCAACAATTTTTGCATTTAGTTTTTTACAGCTTTTATAAAATATTTGGCATACAGGGTTTTTGGTGGTATCTCTTTTTCTGCACACTTCATGCCCTGAATGGCTACATATTATATTTATTTATTTTAAGAATTGGTCAAAAATGGGGTGGTGCAATATCACCAGTTTTAGCCGCTTTGTGTGCCGTTCTTTTCCTTCTGCATCCATATGAAATTGAAGCTGTTGTCTGGAAAGTCTGTGTTCATTACCTGCTATCATGTACTGAACTGCTGCTCATCTTTCTTGCATTTCTCAGCTATACAGAATCAGGTGAAAGAAAAATGATTCTTTGTGGCAGTCTGATTTTCCTGATCTCACTGTTTACACTTGAGCTTTCATTGATCACGCCACTTGCCTTAACATTATTTGGTCTCATCAGTTATTTAATATCGGCTAATCATAATAAACAAATTCTTACCCGGGGGTTACGTTTTACCGGAATCACATGGTTACTTACGATATGCTATCTGATATTGAATAAAATCACTCTTGGCAGCATCGTAGGTCATTATGGTGAGAAAGTTCATTTACAATTCAACCTTATCACGATTGTATCCACCGAAATGAAGTATCTGTTTAAACATTTATTTTACGCACGTTTCTATTCCTTCAAAATTAAAGCCATCCTGTTTGATCAGTTCCTTTCATACCCTGAAGTAGTCTTTTTCTTACTCACAGGAATGATGTCAGTCTTTATCCTGTATTTTATAAAAATAAACAAACTGGCTTTTACTACTCATGTCGCTTTTTTGGGCTTATGTACCTCTTTTCTATTTCTTCTTCCGGTATCAAATATGTATTTTTTTCATCTCGGCGTTGGAATGAATGATCGGTATAGTTATATCCCTATGGCATTTCTCTGTCTTGCACTTGCAGGAATTCTATCCAAGTGTTCAGGTTGGGTGAGGATTCTTGTGATTAGTATTTATCTAATACCCTGTATTTTTTATCAACAAAAAACCTTACGCTATTGGGAGCAGTCAACAGAAGTATTACAATCGTTGAAAATGAGTTTCAGGTGGCATGATGCTCCGTTTGTTTTTGTGCTCAACAGTCCTGACAATTTCAACGGTATCATTATGGCATCGATATCTAATGTTCCATCAGGGATTGAAGAATTGATTGATTTCCAGACACCCCATCCATTTAATGGGAAAATGATTGATGTGCTACAGTTCAACATGACTACAATGAATGATGGGGTCAAAGTGGAACAAGTTGGACCCAGGCAGTTGAAAGTGACTTTTAATCAATGGGGAAATTGGTGGCACCGATTAGGCATTGGGGCTACCAGTTATGAGAATGAATATTATAAGGTTGAAACACTTGATTACCCTTATCTGGTGACTTTCAAACAAATACCTCAAGGAAGTGTATTCCTTTATCAGGATGGCAAAGAGTTGAAGGAATTTAAATTTGACGAGGGCATTTGATTCTGTCCTGACATTCCTAAGATGTTAAATTATTTTATAGGCGTCTCAAATGGGAAAGAGAATACGGATTCATCAATGTCGCTGATATCACAAATTGGATGCTGCAAAATAGAATCCACAGATACTTCCGGAAAAAAATCCTGTCCCTCATCGTTGCGTAAAAAAATAAAATTAAATCCCAATTGATTCGCACCAATCAATCGATATCCTTTTTTTCTGCCAAGTTTTACCATGGCTACCGGGGAGGCACCGTGATATTGAGGATGTCTTCCGGGGAAAAAATAAGCAGGATCATAAGGAACCACGATGTCTCTGAAGCCATAAATGATATGTGTCTCAATAATGACAATTCTTGGACTCACTACGGTGATAGCATCCCAGATCCAATAATCATTTCCATCAATATCAATTGATAGCAGATCCACTCCACCTGTAAAACCACCAGATTCAATAAGAGAATTAATATTATCACGCTTCACCTGTGCAAAACAAAACTTGGGTTTGTTCCCATAGATATTAGGGTATCTTTTATAAAAATATTTCCCCCGCACAATACTTTTTTTGTTTGCATCAATAAATAATCCCTTCAAGTTAAAATTCAGGGCCAAATTTGCGCAATTGCTATTGATGCCGTCGTCAGCCCCGATTTCAATAAAACTAAAATGCTTCATCCCGATTTTGGCCAAAATGAATATGATCAGGCCATCTTCTTCGAATTGTGAAAAAACTTTGTACCCTGCCGAAGTAAGTGACAAAGGATGATCAACAGAAGTATTCATTTGATAAAAATTGAATATATTTCTTTGCGCTATTTGCACAGAAGCTGAAAACCGGTCCCTGAGCCATAAAACCTGAAAATATTTTTTTATTATATTTTTAATCCCGGCAAGCATGTTATCGGATTCACCAATTTTGTACAATTAATCAAAGCATTTCAGCGCAATATAGCATTTTAGTGGCCGCTTAATGCCTGATATTGATGCCAGACCCACCCAACCCGGATGATTCCAAAACCGTCTTCCAGATAAGATCGCCGGGTACCAATATTTTCAGAGGTCTTGCGTTTCTATTAAAATCCGGTGACTTGGGCAGTTACCAATGTTTCAAATGGAATATGTATATTTAATTTCTAATTAATAATGACGATATGAAGACATCCTACCTGTTTCCGTTCATCCTGTTTGTTGTGGTTTGTGTACTGCCATCCTGTGAAAGTGATAAAGTCGTCACGTCGACAGAATATTATTCTCCGGCAGAATATGAATTGTTATCTAAGACATTGATACTGCCTTCAACTCCTTATGCCTATACTCAATTCGGGGTTGATAATAACAAGGCTAATGCTATAGCCACTCTTGGACGGGTATTGTTCTATGACAAAAATCTTTCCAGTGACAACTCTGTATCATGCGGTTCATGCCATCAGCAGCATTTGGGTTTTGCTGACGATCTCTCCTTTAGTAAAGGGATTGAAAATAGAAGCACAGCTCGAAACACACTTTCATTGGGAGCTTTCGAAAGTTTTGGAGATTATAGCCAGGATCCGCAAACAAACCTGTTTTGGGATGGCCGGGTAAAAACTCTTCATGATCAAATGATCCAGACCATCAGGAATCCAAATGAAATGGGACTTGAAATGAGTGATGTTGTCGCTAAGATCAAAGACCTTGACTATTATAAAATACTCGCCCAAAAAGCCTTCTTCAATGAGAACCTGAATGAAGAATTGGTGCTCTTTGCACTTGAGAGCTTCATGACAACCATTAATTCCCATTCATCAAAATTTGACATCACTGCGAATCAAAATCCCAGTGGATTTACTATATCTCCATGGACCGGTTTTAATGAGAAGGAAAATTTAGGGAAAAGTATTTTTGTCGACAATTGTATGACATGCCACAGTCAGGGCCTTAACGCGATCATATCCAATGTTTTCCTTCGCAGCGCAAATAATGGTCTTGATCTTGTGTATACTGATAAAGGAGAAGGTACATTCAATCCTGCACCGGAAGCATTAGCCATATTCAAAATACCAGGCCTTCGCAATATCGCCCTCACCGCACCTTATATGCATGATGGACGATTTGCAACACTTGAAGATGTCATTGATTTCTACAGTACCGGCATTCAGGATCATGCGAATCTTAATCCATTATTGAAGGACACAGATGGACATCCGAAGAAATTCAATTTCTCTGCTGCTGAAAAGGACGCGTTGGTTCAATTTCTGAATACCTTAACGGATAATACGATGACGAATGAGGTGAAGTGGTCGGATCCTTTCTTGTAAGACTGTAAGACTGTAAGACTGTAAGACTGTAAGACAGTAAGACAGTAAG
>JBATMM010000408.1:0-3716 GCA_049289835.1 Saprospiraceae bacterium
ATGCCAATACATTGCCCATTCCAACAACATCATTTTTCAATTCGGGCCATTGGAAAGGTTTATGCGATTGGGAAAATGAATTGAAACCATTCTATGCACTCGCCAGAAAAATGTTGGGTGCTGAGAAGCATCCCTATATGAGTCGAAGCGATAAAGTGATGCAGACTCTGGCGACAGAGATGGGGAATAAAGATGCATTTCAAAAAACGGATGTCGCTGTTTATTTTGGAATTCCAGGTGAGACCGTTCCTGATCCATATAATGATGGCATGGGTCCTGATCGGACAGGTTGCACATTGTGTGGTGGTTGTATGCTGGGCTGCAGGTTCAATGCAAAAAACACATTGGATAAAAACTATTTATACCTCGCTCAAAAATCGGATTGTGAAATAAAAGCAGAAACTGAAGTGTATGATGTCATCCCGTTAAGTCCTGATGGAAGTAATGGCTATGAAATCAAATTCAAAGATTCATTATCATGGTTTCCTAAGAAAGGGTCGTTTAAAACAAAATCAGTCATTTTTGCAGGGGGCGTTTTAGGGACAATGAATTTATTGCTGAAACTCAAATCAACATCATTGCCCAATCTGTCCGATGAATTAGGCAGAGGAATACGTACCAATTCAGAAAGCCTCATCGGGGTGACGACATTTGACAAGAACGTTTCTTTTTCAGAGGGGATCGCGATTGGTTCAATTGTCACTATCGATGAAAATCGTCATGTGGAACCGGTCAAATATTCGGAAGGTGCCGGTTTCTGGCGATTATTTATGGCGCCAATGGTACAAGGCAATTCTGTGATGAGCCGGTTATTCAAAATGTTTAAAGATTGGGTACTGCATCCGGTCGACAATTTTAAAATATATTTTGTAGATGACTGGAGCAAACGAACGCACATATTACTGTACATGGAAAGCATTGATTCGACATTGCGAATGATGCGTTCGAAAATGGGTTTCCTCAAAACAAGTATTGAAGCTGGTGCTGCTCCGACCGCATTTAATCCATTGGCACAATCCATAGCCCGGAAAACAGAAAAAATAATAAACGGAAAAGCTATGGTCATGAGCACTGAATCTTTATTTGGTATTCCGACCACAGCACACATCCTTGGCGGAGCTTGCATGGGAGAAGATGTACAGAGTGGGGTGATAGACAAAAACAACAATGTTTTCAATTATCACAATATGATGATATGCGACGGAAGCATGATTTCAGCAAACCCTGGCGTGAATCCGGCATTGACGATAACAGCGATCACGGAGAGAGCAATGAGCAAAGTGAAAAATAATGAGCAATCGGCAATAAGCAATAAGCAAAATTTTAATTTGCGTTAATTCGCGAAATTTGCGGCAAAAGAAATGAGTAACGGGAATCAAATCTGAACCGATCTTAATTTTTCTTATTTGATACTTCGACCTGCTTAACTCATCCTTTTGCTACAGCTCAGTAACCGTCCGCGTTCTCTTTTTTTTACCACATAGACACATAGTACACATAGAAGATAACATAGAAAGGAATAATGAATAACATCTATTTTTTTAAAACTTTTCTGCCCTTTCTGCCTTTTCTGCCTTTTTACGGATTTACCTTAATCATCTTACCCATGGCCACAATTTTATTTTTAGCATCGACAATTTGATAATAATAGATGCCACTACTCAGTGTTTCGAGTGAAATTGTTTCATGATCTGATGCAAGTTCTTTTGCAAAAACATTTTGTCCATTCGCATCATACAATCGTAAAGTGTATTTTCCGGATGGAATATTTTTTAGTTCAAACGTAGCCATGTTAGAAACCGGATTGGGAGACACAACCACGTTTTTACTTTCACTTGTCACAGGAGACACTGCACTTGGGATGCCGAGATCTTTATATTCCACATCTTGAAAAAAGGATTCTGTAGGATCAAGTGTAGCGATGGCGATTGGTTCTTTAGAAGTGTTGCTCAGGAATTGATATGATTTTGTAGTATCTACACCAAAGCCCGGAAGTTGTCCGCCGATAATTGTACTGATATCCACCCAACCAAGAAATGTGTGGACATCTACAGCAGTCGATGTATAGTCAGTACGCTTTTCTCTCAGCACGTCATAGATACCTCCCGGAATCGCGAGGGTACCATAACCATCCACTACTTCAAGCCGATTGAGATTGATACGTAAACGAATGGAGTCAAACAAACCTGCCGGGATGCCAAGGCTGTCGAGTATACCAGCCGGAATAGCAGCAGTGGAAATCGCAATTGAAGCATTAGATTCTGACTGATGGATATCAAAAAACGCAGTAGGGGCACGCCGTTCCGGCGATGGCGGGGTATATTTTAAAGCTAATCCATCAAGTAATCCACCTCCAAGACCGGATTCTGTAAGACCAAGGATTGAAAAAGCAGAAGCACTCACATCATAATAAGTCTCGGCACCTACAGCATTGATAGTCACAAGCTCAGCACCGGGAAAACTAGCGAATGCAGATCCATTTGCAGCGGGTTGGAATACTGTCACTTGACGGGTTGATGGATTGAGCGAGGTAAAATCCCAGGCCTGTGGCCCACCCGGAGCTGTCAATGCTATAACTGTCGGAGCCAGATCAGTTGCTGTCTTTAAGGAATCACCGGCCGCAGGAAAAGTAGCGTTTGTGATGATGATTTGAGCCGGAAGCATCACTGTGGCTGCCAGTAGGGTGAAGATCACCAGGATATTCTTTTTTTGCATGATTGATTATTAAAATGGTAGTGCAAATGTAATGTTTCAAAATGGTAGTTTTCTTTAGAGACTTGCAAGAAATATCCTGATGACTAATTCAAATATGTAGAATCCAATACAGAAGATTTGGCAAAACCGGTGAATAACTTTCAGCGATTGGGTTAGGGTGTATGGGATGAATTAAGAATGAACGGTGTGAAAGACTAAAATAACCACCTTTATTCTCAACATTTTGCTTCTTAAAGCATTAGCATAGGTATCAGAAAACCTACACGAATTGCTTTGAACCATTATGTCCGCAAGTTTCTAAAAATAATTCTTTGGCTTGTCGGAATTATTGTTCTCCTTCCTGGATTAGTATTCATTCTCATACAGGTACCTTACTTTCAAAATCTGGCTAAAAATAAGGCGGTTTCTTTTCTGCAAGACAAGATAGGGACACCTGTAGCTATCGAACATTTTAGTCTTGATTTTCCAAAACGTATTGTACTCAATGGTGTCTATTTCGAAGATCAGAAAGGGGATACTTTGCTCGCAGGTGATACGATCAGAATCGATATCAGTCTTTGGAAACTTTTAAGCCATGAGGTGAAGATCAATGAGATCGATCTCAGGGGTATCACGGCATATGTTGATAAGAAACTTCCGGATAGTACGTACAACTTTGATTACATACTTAAAGCATTTGGCAGTCAGGACACATCTGCAGTATCCGATAGTACATCGGGCATGCGTCTTTCTTTACGTAAAATAAATCTTGATCGAATTAAAGTAAAATATAATGATGAAGTGAAAGGCAATGATGTATCAATGTATCTACAACACTTTGACACTGACATCAAAGAGTTTGATTTGGATCATCAAAAATATACCATATCGAAAATTAATTTGTCCGGTTTGAATGCCGCACTTAAGCAAACGAAAGCGATAAGTGAAAAAGCTCTGACTACAGATACATTCACCGTAGCTCAGCCTTTCGCTTATCCGGATGTATCTGTCGATGAAATTAA
>JBATMM010000409.1:0-10760 GCA_049289835.1 Saprospiraceae bacterium
CAACATGGGCCTTTGGACAAAGCATTTAAGGAACAAGAAGCTTATCCTGTTGGGCGGTTTTCAATCAAGCAGGATTATGATTATCAGTATGTATTTGTTTCGCTAGATTTTATTCAATCGCTCACAGATGCTCCGGGAGCTGTGTCTGGAATTGAAATTATGCTGACCCCCGGTGCTGACAGTGAAAAAGTAAAAACGAGAATAAAAGAGTTGATCAAGACGCCTGTACAGATAAAAAATAAAAACGAACAGAATGCGGCTTTCTTTCAACTGATGAATATTGAAAAATGGATATCGTATGCAGTAGTTTCGCTGACATTGATCATTGTTTCGTTCAATCTGGTGAGCGCATTGTGGATGATCGTGCTCGATAAACGAAAGGATATATCCATACTGCAATCTATGGGGTCTGCACCTGGTGATGTGCGAAAGATCTTTTTCAGATCCGGATGGTTGATATGTTTCATAGGTCTTGTCATCGGTATTATGCTTGCTATCCTTTTTTATTTATTGCAAAAAAATTATGGCATCGTTCCGATTCCGGAGGGGTTTGTCGTGGATTCATATCCGATTCAGTTGCGGTGGATTGATGTTCTGATTGTGGGTGTCACTGTTTTCATCATCGGATCGTTAGCTTCGTGGATGCCGGCGAGGAAGGCGTCGAAGATCGCGGCGTATATACGAAAAGAATAGGCAGAAAAGGTAGAAGAGGCAGAAAAGGTAGAAGAGGCGGAAAAAGCAGAAGAGGTGGAAAAGGGAAAGATGTTCCATGTTATTTTTCCAAGTGATTTTCTATGTGGCGTCTATATTAACTATGTTTCTATGTGGTATACATTTTTTTCTAAGTGTCGGTTGCTGAGCTGCAGCACATGGCTGAGTGATAGCAGGTCGAAGCATAGAGTTATCTTAAGTTCCTAAGTGGTAAAATAGGCGGAAAAGGCAGAAAAAGAAGTAGTGGCAAAGCTCTGAAATTCAATAGGAATATATATTTACTTTTGTCAATTCAAATAGAACAAATACAATGACGCATATTTTTATCAAATTTCTATTCATTTATCTGTGTCTAATGCAGATTTCATGTGGAGTGGATTGCAGTAAGGTTGATTGTGCAAGTCCGGGCGGAACATTGAGATTCAAGGTGTTTAAAGACGGAAAGAATGCACTTTACGGGACAAATCCGAAGCATGAAATCGATCATGACTCTGTGCGGCTTTATGTCACGATCAATGATACTTCCTCGTATGATATTCCTATTCAGTATGATACGCTTACAGAGAGCATCAGATTGAACATGGATCAGGATGTAGAGTATATCCTGGCCATTGACACTTTTAGGAATGACACCTTTAAAGTTTTTGCAGTTCCTACGGGAATGGATGATTGTTGTAAGCTTTATCAATTGAATAGTGCAACGAAAAATGGACAACCCTTGTGCATAGATGGATGTACTGATCTATATGAAATACAGCTTTAAAAATATTAGCTTATCATATTCATATTTTTATTAAAAAGCAACAATTCTTAATTTTATTTTTATTCAGTACACTTCTAGTCCAGGAATCATGTATTATTGATTGTGTAGAAAATGGTGGTTATATTAAATTGGAATTAATAAAGGATGGCCATAATGCTCTTTTCGGACCCGATGCCAACAGATACCATTATTGGAAAAACGGTTGTTACAAGTACAGGTCAATGTGGATGCTCCTCATATCAATTAGCTAAAGTGACAATAAATGGTCAGGTGGTTTGCCAGGATGGGTGTGAAAAGATTATTGAGGTGCAGCTATAAAATTTTAGCCTCAACTTTTTATTAACCCCCTCTCTTTAATTGTCTCACCAAAGGTTTTTCAACTGTATAGATTAGGAATAAATATCCTGAGAACAGTATAGTATTGACCAATAATATCACAATCAGGTTTCCTTCATAAAATTGCCGTAGCCATTCCATCGCAAAGTAAATGATGAGGGCACCCACTATCCATCCTATCATCTGCATAATCTTATAGGGAATCGGAAAATATTTTTGCCCCTGCATATACGAAGTGACACACATAAATAAATAACAAATCAATGCCGCCCAGGCTGATCCGACCACACCAAAATCAAATGTTTTGATCGCCAGATAATTTAATCCAATGGTCATCAAGGCGCCGATTCCTGCAATTAAGGCACCATATAAAGTCTTATCCGCAAGTTTATACCAGGTAGAAAAATTATAATAAATACCAAGTAATAAATAAGATACCAGGAGAATAGGTACTACACTCAATCCTTCCCGATAACTCTTCCCTAATAACAATTGTATCACATCGATATAAGCAAGAATACCCAGCATCATCACAGCTCCAATGATCGTGAAGGCCAGAGCCACATCTGCATATACTTGTCTTGCATCTTCTTTATGTTGATGTGCAAAGAAGAATGGTTCTGCTGCATAATTAAAAGCCACAGTAAATAAATTGAGCAGAATGGCTAATGAAGCAGCAGCAGCAAACCCTGCACCTTCTGTTAAATTTTCTGTGACAGAATGGGGAAGCCACCACTTTTGAAAAGTAATATAGGAGGATTGATTGATCACACCTGCAATTCCCACGATTACTAAAGGCCATGAATAGGAAAGCATCCTCTTTAAAAAAGAAAAATCCCATTTGAAATCAGTCTTTTTCATCAAAGGCAATAGCAAAACCAATGTCAGACTACTCGCTAATAAATTGCCAAGAAATACAAAGAAGAGTTTATCTCCCATAGAAAATATACTCGACCAAAAGCCCGGTCCTTTAGCCAATCGGGGCAGGATCTCAAGAAAAAACAATACAAAACCAAGATTGAGCAAAATAGAACCGAGTCGCAATGACAAAAACAACCATGGCCTGTTTTGCTGACGAAGACTTGCAAAAGGAACCGCACTCAGTACGTCAAAAAATAACACCCAGACCAGCATCACCAAATGTTTAGTCATCCCTGGATACTCCATGGAGTTGGCAATATTGAATTTGAATATCCACACAATACCTACAAACAACCCTGCAAGACCCGTGAGGAAAGCCATCGACATCGTAGTAACAGATGCCCGATTCTCTTTTGCAAATCGGAAATATGTCGTCTCCATCCTGAAGGAAAGGATGATCAGGAATAACGCCATATAGAAATAAAGATCCTTGTATACCCCAAATAAATGCTTGTCCGGGCCTATAAAAACACGGGTCAGATAAATGGTCAAAAAGATATAGTTCAATATCTTGCTGAGAATAGAACCTGTACCGTAGATAGCCGTCTCACCGGCGAGTTTGCGAAGTAGTGTCATTGATCTGGGTGTGAATTTAGAGTAGAAATCCGGATTTCTTTTTAATTGATTTTATCGAACTTACCTTGCACAGGTTTTGGAACAATGATCTTCTAAATGATATTTTACGAAAAAGAGACATGGATGGCTTTGATGCTCGCATCTATTCCGGCTGTCGTCAGCATTTATTTGTTTTTCATTACGGAGAAAAAAAGCGTTGCTCTGTTTCTTTTAGTCCTGAGTGCCTTTTTATTGCGCATGGTGATGATCTCACTGGATCCTTACCTGCATGATTGGGATGAAAAGTTCCATGCCCTGGTGGCAAAGAACATGATTGATTTTCCTTTTAAACCCATGCTGTTTCAGAATCCTGTTTTTCCATATGATTATAAAGACTGGAGTTACAATCATATCTGGCTCCATAAACAACCTGTGTTTCTGTGGCAGATGGCTTTGTCGATGAAAGTCTTTGGTATAAATCTGATTGCACTCAGGCTTCCCTCTGTACTCATGGGGACGGCTATTGTCTGGCTCACCTATGATTTGGGAAAAAAATGGTTACAGGATGAGAATGTGGCTTTCATTGCCGGGATCATTTCCTGTTTTTCCTTTTTTTCACTCGAGCTTATTGCAGGACAGATGAGTACGGATCACAATGATGTTGCTTTTCTTTTTTATGTTACACTTAGTCTTTGGGCTTTCGCAGGATATATACAGAATGGTTTGAAATTGAAATGGGCCATATCGGTCGGTATTTTTGTTGGTCTGGCCATATTAAATAAATGGCTTACCGGATGGCTTGTCTATGGTGGCTGGTTTTTGTACATACTTTTTTCACCATTGCATAGAAAGGAACTGAAGGCCTATAAAGATTTATTTATTTCTATTGTCGTTTCATTCATACTGTTTGTGCCCTGGCAGGTATATATCACATCACATTTTCCAAAGGATAGTGAAATTATATATGCTGACAATGTAAGACACATCGTTGAGGATCTGGGGCATCCCGGTTCAGTCTTTTACCATCTTGCTTTTTTACCAACAGCGTATAATTATTTTTTCCTCATCTTTTTAGTAATTGGATCTTTTACAATTTATCTTTCCAAACAAGCGAATAGATCGCTGACAACTTCATACCTGGCCATGGCCTTCGTTCTTTTCTCTTTCTTTTCAATTTTTGTGAAGACTAAAATGGCGTCCTTTCCATATCCTGTGTCTGGTATCTTGATGTTGATTTCGGCATTCGGATTCTATACTACTTTTAATTTTTTCTCTTCAAAATATATAGCAAAGCCGATGGGTAAAAAGGTAATGATTTCCTTATTGACCTTATTGATGTCCTTTTTTTGCCTGAAACCAGGGAACATTTCGCAAAGCCGATCCATTCATGATGAAAAGAGAAACAACAAAATCTACAATACTAAAGCGTTTAAAAAAATGGACGAAAATTTTGCCGGGAAATATATCTTCATCAATTGCAGAGCATATGAAAATATTGACCTGATGTTTTATAAAGGTGGAACATCCTATCATTATTATCCGGATGAAAAATCAATCGATTCTATAGAAAATCAGGGTTACCATTTTGCTGCTTTCGATTATAATGACCAACAGAAATTACCAGAATATATCAGGATGGATAATCAGATATTGCTCATGCCTGAAGAACTTAAATGATGAACAGGAATGATTTTGCATTGACCCTCTATGTTATATCTTCATTTCAAAGATGAATACATTCAAATTCCTTTTCGACATCCCTCAATACCAACTGAGTCGCAACCCTCAGCGGGCAGCAGGTGGTCTGTGGCGACAGGGCATCATCAATGAAATCAGTTCGGCCCAACTCGTGACATTGATCAGGAAAATCGCTTTGATATTTATTCAACATGGAATTGGTAAAGGCGATCGTATCATTATCTATACTGATCGTTACAGCATGGAATGGCTGGCAGCGGATATGGCTATCATGGCAGCAGGCGCGATCTCTGTTCCACTTCAATATCCTGTCAGGTCTGAAGAACTAGCAATCATACTAAATCGAATAGAACCCTCTTTAATGATTTCGACGCCTGGAGTTGACTTGCCAGGTTTACCAAAAAAAGTTGAGTTTATTTTCTTGGATGATTTAGTCTCCGCTGAAAGAGTTATTTCAGAAGATGATTTGAAAAAATTAGACATCATACGTAATGGCATTTCACCTTATGATGTAGCAACCATCGTTCATACCTCCGGTTCATCAGGTGAACCAAGAGCCGTAGCACTCTCACATCAAAACATTGTATCGAATGTGATGTCTGTTCTTGCACTTGCACCATATACTCCGGGTATCCGGGTGTTGAGCTTTCTTCCTTTAAGTCATATTTTTCAGCGAATAGTTTCGTATGTCTACCTCGCCAGTGGAGCCAATATTTATTTTATCGAAAGTTATCGCAATGCGATTTTTGCGTTGAAAGATGTTCGTCCTGAATATTTCACCAGTGTGCCTTTGATCATTGAACGATTCGCAGCAATACTGGAAGAAAGAGTTGAAGAAATGTCATGGTTTACAAGATGGGCTTACAATTCATGGGAAAAAACAGATCGAGGCATCATCGCGCAAATCGGCAGCATCATCGCCCATCAATGGATCATCAAGCGATGGAAGCGACGCATGGGCGGTCGTCTTAAAGGTATTGTATCAGGTGCAGCATATCTTGATCCAAAAGTGGAAAGACTCTATGAAAGAAGCGGTATTAAAATCCGCCAGGGATATGGGCTGACTGAAGCGTCACCGATCGTCACGATCAATCGTTTTGAACCTGGTGGCCATCGTCGTGGTACGGTAGGCCAACCTATTCCAGGTGTCGAAGTACGAATCGAAGAGGATGGTGAAATACTGGTGAAAGGACCTAATGTGATGTTGGGGTATTACAAAGATGAATCAGCAACAAAAGAGGTGATTCGTGATGGCTGGCTACACACTGGAGATGTAGGTCATTGGGAAAAAGAAAATTTCCTTGTGATCACGGATCGTAAATCAAATATTTACAAACACGCCTCCGGAAAATTTATTTCTCCTGCACAAATTGAATCGAGATTAACTCATTATCCGCTTATTCATCAGGCTATGGTCATTGGTTTTCACAGACCTTATACTATCGCTTTGATCATTCCCCATTTTGATGCGTTGCAAAAAGTCTGTGCAGAAAAAAATATTCACTGGACTGCTCCCGAATACATGGTATATAATACTGCCGTCATCCAGCTCTATCGCGATGTGCTGGATCATCTCGGCTTACAAAGTCATGAGCGGATTGAAAAGTTTATCCTTCTTTCAGATATTTGGAGCCCGGAAAATGGATTGATGACGTCGACGTATAAACCGAGGAGAAAGGAGATCGAGGAGAAATACCGGAAGAATGTGGATGAACTTTATGAGATGTAAAAATGGATGCCGGATAATGGGATGCCGGATACCGGACGTGAGATGTGAGATGTGAGATGTGAGATTTGAGATGCCGGATGCCGGACTTGATTTCATTAAAAGAAATGAGACGCGATGGTTCGACCTGCTTACCTCAACCTGGTGCTATGGTTCGACTTGCTTGACTCATCCTTGTGCTACAGCTCACCAACCGCAGCTCACCAACCGTAAATCGCCTCTCTACATCCGAAAATATTCTATCCGTTCAAAAACTAATTGCATCTAGAGTCCGGTATCCGGCATCTTTTAATCCGGCATCGAAATCGGAGATCATGCTGGTTGCAATTCATGTTCCATCACAAACTGCATGCTGGCATGAATCTTCACTTCTTCTCCTAAAGCAACTCCACCGGTTTCAGAAATCATTCCAAAACTTACACCATAATCCATGCGGTTCAACTTACCGTTGACTGTAAATCCTGCCCGGGTATTTCCCCAGGGATCTTTGGTAATGCCACCAAATTCAGCATCAAGGACTATTTTTTTGGTTACCCCTCTCATGGTTAGTCTACCATGAATCTCATAATTTTCATCATCCTTTTTGATCAGTTTGTCAGATTCGAATACCAATTGCGGGTGGTTCTCTGCATCGAAGAAATCTCCGTTTTGCAAGTGTCCATCCCGTTGAGGATTGTTAGTGCTGATCGAACTGATGTCAGCTGTGAAATGAGCTTTTGCTGTTGTGAAATCTTCACCCTTTGTTTCTACCGTTCCCTGAAATTTGGTAAACTGGCCGGTGACATTGGAGATCATCAGGTGTCTCACCTTAAATTGTATCTCTGAATGTGTTGGATCTATCGTCCATTTTGTCGTTGTCATCTTTTACTTTTTTTTAAATGATTAATATTTGATGACACAAAGGTAGGGTCGTTTACTATACAAAAGTAAGTACTATACAAATGTATAGCACTATACATCAGTATAGCGCTATACAAAAGTATAGCACAATCTTAAAGTATAGCCCTTATCTTTGTGTCTTAAATCGCACTAGCCATGGGCAATACTAAAGCCACCGAGCAACGGAATTATACAGAATGCACCAAAGTGCTTATGCCTGTCCTGGACGCACTGGAAATCCTAAGGGGAAGATGGAGAATTCCGATTATCATCTCTTTATCCTTTGGTCCAAAACGGTTTAAAGAAATTTCCAAAGAAGTACATGGCATTACTGACCGGATGCTCTCTAAAGAATTGAAGGACCTGGAAGTCAACCAGCTTGTGAAAAGAACCGTTTACGATGATTTCCCCCCAGTCGTAGAATATACGATCACTCCACATGGAGAATCATTGGAAAAAGTCATCGAAGAATTACGGAATTGGGGGATACGGCACAGGAAGAAGATTATTGGGTAGTATCGGTGGCTTCGACACCTGATGATTTCCATACCAATATGAAATTCGTTTCGAGAGAGTTTTACTCATTCGATAATATTCGATGCTCAGCCACCTCTTGATTTCGTAGTTGAATAGAAATTAAAATTTCAACTGAAAATTCAAAAGGTAGCTGAGCACCACTTGATAATTATACGAACTCGACAATCAATGTCAATCGAAAATTTTCCTACTAAGAAAATCTTGTCGAAGCTACCTTTTTGCTCAGCCACCTCTTATTTTCGCAATGGACTATAAATTATTATCTCAACAGAAAAATCAAAAGGTGGCTGAGCGTCGATTTATAGTCTTTCTCCCAAGACAAACATGGTCAATCGGAAATTTTTCTTGTATGAAAATCTTGTCGAAGCCACCTTTTGCTCAGCCACCTCTTGATTTCGTAGTTGAATTGGAAATTAGAATTTAACAGAAACTAAACCTGATCAAACTAATTTTTAGGTTTTAGCTTCTTTATCCATCCCATTCTCTTTCTGTTTCTTGCAAGTTTCGGCAATTCTGTATTTCTACCTTCAATTAATGCAATTTTCTTTTCCCTACCCCAGCCCTGAACCTGTTTCTCTCTATCAAAGGCATAATCTATCCTGGCATAATATTCACAGTAAACTAACTTGACAGGAAGACGAGTCTTGGTGTGATTGCTTCCTTCACCCATCATATGGTCAATAAATCGAAGGGCAAGATTTTTTGCACTGCCGGTATAAAAACTACCATCAGCACATTCCAGAATATACATGCTAGGCATACAGCGAATTTGTTTTCAAGGCCAAGAATGAAGTTTCTAAAATTAATAAACTTTACGAAATTAACAGTAGATGAGGGAGTCGAGGACATGAGGAGCTAGTCGAAGCCATCGTCCACTAGAAAAATCAAAAGGTGGCTGAGCGTCCATTGATAATTATTCGAATACGGAAATCGCCGTCAATCGAAAATTTTCCTTCTACGAAAATCTTGTCGAAGCCACCGTCCACACGAAAATCTTGTCGAAGCTATCTCCCCATATGCACCAGCAACACACTGATGTCACTCGGTGATACCCCGCTGATCCGACTTGCTTGTCCAAGCGTACGTGGGCGAAGGCGTGAGAGTTTTTCACGGGATTCTATACTCAGCGAATTGATTTTTGTATAATCAATGCTTTCATGAAGATTGAGTGATTCCAATCTATTCACTTTGTCCACCATCTCTTGTTCGCGCTCGATGTAGCCTCTGTATTTGATGTCGACTTCTGCAAGGCCGATCATCTCTTCATCAAATTCAGAAAGTGCTGACTTTAATTCCGGCAGATAAGGTCTCAGTTGATCTATCCCTATGTGTGGTCTGCTGAGTAATTGAGCAACTCTGGTTTTTTGCAGAATGGGAGAACTACCCAATGAATCAAGAACGGGATTGATTAAATCAGGATCTACATTCATCGATGACATGATCTGATCTATCTTTTTGATCCCTTCCATTTTTTCATGCACACGATTCATTCTTTGCTCAAGTCCATTCATTCCGATAGCATGCACTAATGGAGTCAATCTTATATCTGCATTATCCTGTCTTAATAAAATCCGATGCTCAGCTCTTGAAGTAAACATTCGATAAGGTTCAAGAGTACCTTTGTTGATGAGGTCATCTACAAGAACACCGATATATGCTTCTGATCTCTTCAGAATAAAGGGTACTTCTTCTTTAATGGCAAGATGTGCATTAAGTCCTGCTATTAAGCCTTGTGATGCAGCTTCTTCATATCCTGTAGTGCCATTGATCTGTCCTGCAAAAAATAAATTTTTCACAAGCCTTGTCTCTAATGTTGCACCAAGCTGTGTCGGTGGAAAATAATCATACTCAATCGCATAGCCTGGTCTGAACATCTTACAATTTTCAAAACCCGGAACTTTTCTAAGCGCTTCATATTGCACTTCTTCAGGCAATGAAGATGAAAAACCATTGACATAAACTTCAACAGTATCCCAACCTTCAGGTTCTACAAAAAGCTGATGACGATCTTTATCCGCAAAACGATCAATCTTATCTTCTATCGATGGACAATAACGCGGTCCGATACCTCGGATGCGACCATTGAACATCGGTGATCTGTCAAAACCTGTACGCAATGTATCATGCACCGCTTCTGAAGTGTATGTGATATGACATGGTCGTTGCTTAAGTAATGGCGGCGTATCTGTGTATGAAAATCGTCCTGCCGGTTCATCACCGGGTTGCAATTCCATTAAATCGTAATTGAGTGAACGACCATCAACACGTGGAGGTGTACCTGTCTTCATTCTGCCTGCTTCAAAACCAATTCCGACAAGTTGCTCAGTAATCCCTGTTGCAGCTTTTTCACCTGCACGACCGCCACCGAATTGTTTTTCACCGATGTGGATGACGCCATTGAGGAATGTACCGTTTGTGAGCACGACTGCTTTTCCGGGAATTTCCAGTCCCAGACCTGTGCGGACACCCACCACTCTTCCATCTTTTACGACAAGTCCACTCACCATCTCCTGCCAGAAATCGATCAGGGGATGGGCTTCAAGCATGAGCCTCCATTTCTCTGCAAATCGTAGTCTGTCGCTTTGAGCACGTGGGCTCCACATCGCAGGACCTTTAGATCTGTTGAGCATCCGG
>JBATMM010000410.1:0-7704 GCA_049289835.1 Saprospiraceae bacterium
TTGGCGCTTAACTAGTAAATCATTCAAACAGGATTTAACATCGGCTCCTGTAGACAATGGTGGATAACTGTTTACCGACAGTTTATTATCTTGAAACTGATTAAGGCTATCTGGTAGATATGCGCATAGACTTGGATTGCGTTATAGTCTCCACAAATGATCTATCATAGCGCACTGCTGACGAAGCAGGTTCAAAATATTTTATGTGTGATTAAAATAAACGAATCACTTCTAACGGCATGAAAAAGCAGGCAACAATATTCCTTTCACTTCGAAAGCTCAAATCCAAATAACATCGTGCGGCCTACCTGATCCCTGCAATCCTGCACCGCATCGGGGCATGTAGTATAGACTCCACCCCGTGTAAGTGTGGATTCAGGTCCTGTGATATGCCCGGTGGCCAGGGGACATATGGTTTGTCCCATCATAAAGACAATGAATATTTTTATTCCGAGACAAGTAGGATCGTTGGAGGAATTGGACTGCTCTAAGCCGAACCGTGTATTCGGATCTGTGCTGTGCTGGTATATCAGGCTGTGGTTACTCCCATAACAATTATCAAGACCTGTGTCCCAGTGCTTCTGTGTAAAGGTTTGTGACCAGGATCCATGCGCCTCAACGGTAAAAGAAGCGGGAGGATCTATCACACAGTGATTCTGCCCCAGCACAAAGGTCACAGGGCTGTCAGTACTATTCTGCAAAGAAAGAGTTGTCTCATATGAAAGTAAAGACGGACTTATCTCCAGTTCAGGGAAGGTTGGTTGAAATATTGGATTTTGAGCAGATAGCTTCAGGCTCAGCAGTAGAAATAAAGCAAGACCTTTGAATTTCATCGGTGTGTTCATACGTATTACAATTAAGTTGGTTTCGAGGTATCTATTAGAAGGTCGTGATCTCGAAAGCTCTTCCATACCAGGTATGAGAAGACCCGCTCATTTGGGTAGAAGTCTTCACCAGAAGCAAATACAAGAGGAGCAATCGAATACAATGTATTGAAAAAATATGAAAGTGGTGAATGTATAAAAACGCAAGACCGAGAAGTTGGTAATTGGGGATATCGGGTATATTTGATTGTGGTTGTATTTGGGTTATATGCAATTTCAGGAAGATATTTACATCTCCAATCAAAATAACAATACATATGAAAAAAAATTGGTGGTATAGTTTCTATTCTTGCTGGTTGTATTTTTATTTTTCGATCGGTAATCATATTCTTGAGAGTACTTCTAATGCCGGTCGAAAATGAAAGAGATACAAATGCTACTGGTATATTCATAAACTTCATAATACCAGGAGGCCTGATGGCTGTCATTTCATTTTTGCTTATATGATTTGGTACACGATTGGTTAAGAAAGAAAATCATAAAAGAAATGTACCTCCTGACATAAATGTAGACTAACCCATGTCTTATCAATTGACTTAAACTAAATAAAATGCGAAGAGTAATTGCTGCAATCAATATGACACTGGACGGATTTTGCGATCATACTGCAGGGATCCCGGATGAAGAAGTACATCAACATTACGCTGACCTTCTGGATAGTGGAGACTTTGCCTTATATGGAAGGATTACCTATGAACTGATGCAATTTTGGCAAACCCTGATTGAAAAACCTTCTGGTGAAAAATCAATGGATGACTTTGCAGTATCGATTGACAAAATTCCAAAAATTGTATTCTCACATCACCTGAAAACCACGGGCTGGGACAGTGCTGAATTGTCCAGCCGGTCGCCTGAAGAAGTAGTTAAAGAGCTCAAACAACAATCGGGTAAAGACATTTTGATTGGCAGCCGAAGCTTAATTATACAGTTAATGAAACTTAATCTGATTGACGAATATCAGCTTTGCATTCATCCGGTAGTTGAAGGAAAAGGTTTGCCCTTATTTGAAAACATGCACGACAGGACTATTCTTAAACTCATTAAGACCAAAGTCTTTAGTGGAGGAGCAGTTATACTTTACTACAAACCGACAAAAAATGACTGACATAAATTTTAATTTCGAAGTTCTTAAGCCTACTCCTGTTTCAAAAAGTCGGGGCGTAAGGCAACCGCCCGGACTTTTTGAATCTGACAGAACTGAATCCAGGAAGATTATGACAGATTTATTTTATCACTAGATATGGGGCCATCCATAGATTGTATTTTTGGAGTCATACTAAACGACATCAAAATTTATGAATGCACTTGTTTCACCGGGGTTTAGCCTTACCACTTCGTGGGTTGAACTTTATTTAGACCCTCTCTTCCTCGGCTCACCGCTCACTAAAGTTACAGCCCCGGTCATTGCTGTTTCCGCAGACGATACCGTGTTCATGGGTAGCCAGGATGTAGGGTTGTGGTCATACAGTATGACCACTGGCAGTTGGGTGTGGATCAATACGTATTATCTAGGGCCGGCGCTTCCCGTGGCCCCGGTAAATGCAAACGCGGTCTATGCAGGTATCGGTGTGCAATGGAACGGGCCAACGACGCCATTAACGATCACATATTTCAATAACGGACAGCAAACCAACCTGCCGCTCTTACCCAACCAGGATCAGCCACTGCAGATGGCCGCTTCCGGAGACGGTCAATTGTGGGTGCTTGGTCAGTCGGGCACCGTATACCAAATATCAGGGCAAACCTGGACGCCTGTACCAAACGGCAGCCTGGCAATACTAAACATTACACATGGCGGACCCAAGAATACCTGGGCCATTGCCCGTATCGGAGGGGCCACACAGGTAGTTGAATATATTGAAGGCAAGGGCTGGCAGCCGGATACTACCTTCCCCGGCAAATCACCGGAATGGATATCGGCTTGTGAAGATGGTTCGTTGTGGGTGGTGGTAGGCACCACACTTTACCTTCGCACGACAGGACAGAATTGGCAACTATTAACAGCTACCATTCCCCAGCCCGGCACGGTGTCTGGTTTCTCCGCCTCTTCGCAGTACCGTTGCTATGTATCACTTACGGATGCGAATGGTAACCTGACGGTACAATGTCTGTCGCTGGGCGTGGTGGACCGAACACCCGTTCCCTGGCCAGCCATGACAGCAGCGCAACAAAATGTTTATAATGCGATCTCCTGGTATGTGATCGGTAGCAAAGGCAGCAGCATCCGCTCCCTCTACCCGGATAAACTGGCAGACCTGGATATACTATTTACCAAACTTGAAAGCTGGACCTATACTGAATTCGTGGCCTGGTACACCGGCAATGAAAACCCGCCGGTACCTTCGCAGGCAGACTGGAGCATTGTAATCGGCCAGGTAACAACAGAACTTGCCTACGCAGCAGCCATGCGAAAACTGCAGGGGCAACTAAAGGACCTTAACAACCAGATCGCCATTGTTAATGGTGAGGTTCTGCCCACCGTATGGGGGATGGTGGGGTTGAGTGCGCCGCAGGGCCCCGACAAAGAATCTTCCATTGATCTTTGGCTGGGCAACATCGTAGAAGGGTTGGCATGGGGTATTGCCACGGTATTTACCGATGGGGCGGCCGCCTTTGCAGCAGCAGCGGTGGCTTCGCTTATGGGGTCGGGTATATCCGCCATAGAAGGCCCCGACCATAAACCTCTTCAGAATAACAATGCACTGACCATTAAGTATGCAGCCCTTGTAGATACCTTGACCCAGTTTTATCTGAATGCCAATTTACTAACTGATAAAACCACCGAAACCGTTGTACAGGATTGGGGTATGATGAGTGCCGTGGGATCGACCATCAATTCCGGCAAGTGGTTTTGGCCCGAAACAGAATCCGACTTGTTGGCAGCAGCCGCCAAGGATTCTTTTGAGGTCTCGTTCTACCAGTCGCTTATCCCTGCAAAGTGGCAGATCCTTTATACCCTCTGGGGAAATTATATTGAATATGACTGGACCTATACACCCGTCTTTACCACGTACAAAACACCGGTAACAAACACACCTCCTGGTAGTTTACCGGTTGAAAATGTATGGTTTTGCAACCTGCTGGGCAACCCAAGCCATGTATCCAGTTCCATGGATGAAGACGATTTTTCTCCTTACCCGGACCCCGGTCTTTTCAGCAGGCTCATGCAACTTGGCGTAGACCTCGATGATTTTTTCCTTGGAAATAATGGATGGGCGCTTCAGGAAGCAACGCTGGTATTTGAGTAGGCGGAAGGTGAGGCCCCTCGGCGCCTGGTGTTTAGTCGCAGGCGGTGGGATATCCTGAGCGTTGTTGTATCTCTGGAATGAGGTCCACCCATTTTGTATTAATTACATTCGTGACTGAACAGGAAGAGCTGTGTGAATCGAGAGGTTCAATCACAATTCCGTGAGAACGCAGAGGTGGAACTCCTTTGTGTGTCTCGACTGCCTGCAAGCTTATGACAAGCCTCAAAAAGTTACATTTTGACAACTTTTGAGCTTAAATCCACATGTAGTCTGACCGAAAGCTTTCGGGTTTTATTAAGTCTTTGAACAGTGTTGATAGGAAGGATATTGAATACGTTAACTCGAAGACGCTCTTGTTTCGATAGCTAAAAAATAGTTTCTATTTTTTTTGTAACAAAACAAATCATTTTACGACTAACTATATAAAAGATAGACGTTGCAAAAGCATGAGGCAGAAGAGCAGTTTGAAAAGCACTTAAAGGAACATGAATTGCTGATTTATAAAGTATGCAGGCTATATGCTTACTCGGAAGTTGATAGGCAAGACCTTTTCCAGGAGATTGTTATTCAGCTTTGGAAAGCATTTCTAAAATTCAATGGCCAGTCAAAATTCAGCACATGGTTATACCGTGTCGCTATCAATACTGCCATAACTGGTTTACGTAAGAAAAAAGATTTCATTGTCTCTTACGAACCTGCTACACTTCCTCAACACATTGACGATAATACAAGCGAAGAAGAAGAAGAGCAATTGAAAGTATTGCACAAAGCAATTGAACAATTAAACCAGGTAGAGAAAGCAATTGTAATGCTGTACATGGAAGATAAAGCGTATGAAGAGATGGAAGATATACTAGGAATTAGCCAGGGAAATTTGCGTGTAAAAATGAACAGGATAAAAGAGAAATTACGTGAAATAACAAAAAATGATTGATATGGAACTGGACGAACTAAAAAATCAATGGAAACAAACAGATAAAATACAAAAACTTAAAAATCAGAATATCATGGAACTAATCCAAAACAAAAGCTATGGACCTATAGCTGAATTAAAAAGGTCTTTTAAGAAGCAAATAATTGGAATGACTGTATTACCTATTGCAATTATCGCTGCTAACCTGGAGCATATTGATAAAACCTTTAGCAGTGCCCTCTTCTGGTTCTTCATACTGTTTTGTATAAGTGTAATAATCTTTGCCCGGCTCAATTATGCAATTGCAGAAAAAATGGAAGGAATGGACGGAAAGGTAAAATCGAATCTTGAACAGCAAATAGTTATACTGGAAACCAGGACAAGGCGGAAACTCATTGGGATACATACCGCATGTTTATTATTTATAGTTTTACTCGAGGTATTACCCTACTTTCAGAATTTCCGGATGCTAAACAAATGGCATTCGTTATCACCTTTCATCAGGGTTGGAGGTTACATAGCTTTGTTTTTGTACCAGTATTTTATAACCCGAATGGGTAGCCGTCGAGGTTCCGAACAACATCTTGCTAACCTGAAAGAGTTGGTAAAACAAATGCAGTAACTATAATAATGCACGAAGCCTTTAGTGTTTACTGGATTTGGATTGATATCCATATACTGTAGCTCTTACTCTACATTTGATTAAGTCGGGACTGTTAAGTGGCGAAAGCCAACAGGCAATCATACTACTGCTCCCTGCGCAACGATAATGTTTATCTTTGAACGCAATGCCTAAGTAAGCAATCATGTCTATTCACCTAAAATCTTGTATGATGAAATTCAATATGGCTTTATTGTTAGTTCTTTTATGGTTGCCATTTATGACCACTGCACAATGGACGACGGCAACATTACCTGATGGCAGGTCTGAAATATCTTCCGTATCTGTTGGGGATAATATTTATTTCATTGGTGGAGGCACGAGCGGAATACAACGTTATTTTAAAATGAATATTTATCATGTTCCTACAGCATCATGGACAACGGTTGATGTGCCAAACGGAACATTAGGCCCAAGAACGATCACCATAGACAACAAGATCTATTTTGGAGATATTGAGGGTGACCGAACTATATATATCTATAGCATTGATAGCTCAACATGGGAGGAACTTACTGTACCCGGTTTTATTGGCACATTGACATACATGGATCGAATGCTAATCGTTGAGGACAGAGGTGATCTAATGCTGTACGATATTGATAATCAAACATGGACTGAATTCGATTTCCCTTCGCAATCAGGTGCCACCGTAACTGCCACAAATGGCAAGATTGCAATTGGAGGCGGGTATCCGAACCTGGTTCGAATTTATGACGTGGCTGCAGGAACCTGGTCAGAAAGTGCATTATCTGTTCAACGATCCGAACCCAGGTCAGTTTCCTGGGAGAATAAAATGTTTTTTATAGGTGGTGATACTAGCGGAACAACGTTGGGATCGTCGCCGCGGATTGATATCTATGACACAGAGACTAACACATGGTCAATAGATAATATGAGCAAGGCCAGGAGTAGATTCGATGTTACCATCCACAATGACAAATTGATCATTGCCGGTGGGCAAATATTTTCTTTTTCCTCACAGTGGAGAAAGGAAGTAGATATCCTCGATTTAAATAGTAATGTATGGGAGACATTCCAAATGCCTACTGGTCGAAGATATCCTTCGGTAATAGGACATCATGACAAGATATATATTGCAGGAGGTGATGCTGATGAGGATAACCTGGACATTATCGAAATTTTAACCCTGGAAACATCTGCCGTTCACGAGATATCCGTACCCCAAAGTAGCATATACCCCAATCCTGTTGTTGACAATGTGACGTTAGCGTCAGAGTATATGGTGTATTGCGTGGAGATTTTTGATATCCAGGGACGGCGTGTTGATCTCGTCAATAATCTATATGGATATAAGCACAAGCTTGACATATCATCTTTAGGGCCAGGCATCTACTCATTAACTACAAATCACGGGCAGGAACAATTGATGCTTCTGAAGCAATAAATTGCTGAACTTTAATATAACATTTAAACGGTGAAAAATAATCTTTGATTATTTTCCCAATTCAATTTACAGTTGGCTTTCATTAGCATTCTTGCAAAGCCAGAGAAGGTATTGAAGAATCACTTATTTCTATCAAGCCAAAGTGATGCAAAATATAGAAATATGAAATGTTTCTACTTGCTACCTATTTTAATTATCGTGCTTCTTGGCTTCATGAAAGAGGCTCCGAAAATCTATAAAACCATTGGCTAGCTGGTAGATTCTCGCTTTGAAAAGCTATTGCCCATAGCCCTGGTCGATGTGCGTCATACTGAAGGACGCATGGATAACATTAGCAGCGCAAAAATTAAAACTATATTTACCGTAACGACTTCAATTCAATGCAGCAGGAACTATCCAGAAAATTGGCAGCCATAATGTTTACTGATATATTCAGTTTCACTTCATTGATGGAAAAGGATGAAGCGGATGCCATGGAGAAGAAAATCGTGTATAAAGAAGTGTTGCATCAATTTCATAAACAATAAAATGGTTAAATCATAAAAGAAATGGGCGATGGCTCGCTGAGTGTTTTTACAAACTCTGTAGAT
>JBATMM010000411.1:0-1508 GCA_049289835.1 Saprospiraceae bacterium
CCAGCAACTGTTCGGAAATTCCGAACAATTCAGCAGGAAGGCACCCGTAATGTAGAAAGAGAACTGGAACATTTCAATTTAGATGTGATCATTTCAGTAGGATACCGGGTAAAATCCCCCCAAGGCACCCAGTTCCGTATCTGGGCAACTCAGCGACTTAAAGAATACATTATCAAGGGTTTTGCTCTCAATGACGACCGTTTTAAGTCCGGCACTTCAATGAACTATTTCAACGAGTTGCAGGGACGCATACGTGAAATACGGCTATCTGAGCGCTTCTTCTACCAGAAAATCAAAGACATCTATACCACCAGCATTGATTACGACCCCGGCGATGAAAAAACGATTGCGTTTTTTAAGATAGTGCAGAACAAATTGCTGTGGGCCATCAGTGAGCAAACAGCAGCCGAACTAGTATATCGCAGAGTGGATGCAACCTTGCCCTTGCTGGGCATGCAATCCTATGACAAAAAAAATCCGGCTTCTATTCGGAAATCAGATATAATGGTTGCAAAAAACTATTTGACTGAAGACGAAATCAAATTGCTGGGTCTCCTTGTGGAACAATACCTGGCATTCGCCGAAACCATGGCGCAACAGCAAACACCTATGTATATGGTTGACTGGGTAAATCGATTAGATAGTATTCTGCAACTCAACGGCAGAGAACTGCTCACCCATGCAGGTATCATAAGCCACGAAAAAGCTCTGCAGAAATCAGAAATAGAATTTGACAAATATAAAATAACTCAAAAAGCCATTGAAAAAGAAGAAAGCCTGAAGGAGATTGAGGAAGACATAAAGAAAATGGTTAAAGGTTAAATGGGTGATCATAAATGAGGTTTATAAAAGAAAAATTACAAAAGACATTCACTCAATTACCTACGCAAGAAGGATTTCAACATCATGCAGGAATCACGACAGCTTTCTTAGTTAATGCTAAATCAACTTCCCATTAATTTCAAAAAAATAATCATAATGTCATTTCCAAAATCCTTAACCCTATCCCTCTTCCTTGCCCTGAATCTATTCGCGCATACGAATTCAACTGCACAAGATATCAAGGCTGAAATATCGAAACAGGATCAGATTCAATCCTCCCTGGTTCCTTATGCAAAATATATTGATGCCAATAAGGATGCTCACCTAAAAGAATTTAGTGAGCTGATATCCATTCCAACTATATCTTATATCGCATCTCACAAACCCGATATTGATAAAGCAGCAGCATGGATTGTGAATAAATTAAAATCCATCGGCATGACCACCGCTCAGGCCATGCCCACAGAGGGAAATCCAATCGTGTATGGCAGTTGGGACAAAGCACCAGGGAAACCCACCGTACTAATTTATGCTCATTATGATGTGCAGCCTGTGAAAGAACCGGAATGGGATAATCCGCCCTTTACTCCAAAAATCGAAGATGGAAAAATATTCGGACGTGGTGCAAGTGATGATAAAAGTGGTGTTATGATTTCGATTTGGGCCGTTGAAGCCATGTTGCGTAC
>JBATMM010000412.1:0-6291 GCA_049289835.1 Saprospiraceae bacterium
TATATTGTCAAATGACAGACACCTTTCATTTTAATAAGTAGTAATTTTCAAGTGTATTTACAACCATTTCATTCTAATGCACAACAAAAATTAAAGAATTAATGAAATCAAACCAATACAAAGCCCCACTCGAACGCGCCCTTCAACTCTCTGAAGATTTTTTTGAAACTCTGGATTCAACACACGTGGGTTCAATGAAATCACACGAAGAACTGCTCTCTTTATGGGATCAAAAACTACCAGAGACCGGCATGGATACTGAGCAGATCCTCATTGAAATGGACAAAGCTGCACGTCCAGGTTTGCATCTCAGCCAATCAGGCAGATTCTTTTCATGGGTGATCGGCGGCTCACATCCAACAGGCGTAGCTGCAGACTGGCTGACATCAGCATGGGATCAGAATGCAGGTATGTTCACAGTAGCACCGGCAGCAAGTATTGCAGAAGACATTGCAGGCAATTGGTTGAAACAAATTTTAAAACTACCACAGCAGGCAAGTTTTGCATTTGTCACCGGGTGCCAGATGGCACACTTCACATGCTTAAGTGCTGCACGCAATCATCTCTTCCATGAAGCAGGATGGGATATCGAAGCGAAAGGATTTTATGGCGCTCCACGTATTCGCGTGATCTGCGGAGATCAAAAGCATGCTACAATCAATCGTGCGATGCGCATGCTTGGTTTTGGCACAGATATTCTGACAGACATTCCTTCAGACGAACATGGACGGATCAATATATCTCTGTTTGAAAATGAATTGATGAAGGAACCGAATATTCCAACATTAGTGATGGTACAAGCCGGAGATCTTAATACGGGTGTTTATGATGATTTTAAAACGATCATTCCTCTCGCACACAAAATCAATGCATGGGTTCATGTCGACGGTGCATTCGGTCTCTGGGCTTCTGCAAGCAAAAATTTATCTCATTTCACAGAAGGTATTGAAGATGCTGATTCATGGGCCACTGACGGACACAAATGGTTGAACGTACCTTACGATTGCGGTTATGCATTCACAGTTCATCCGGAAGCTCACTATCGTGCGATGTCCCAACAAGCCAGTTATGTGTTTGGCGACAGGAGTGCCCGCGATTCGATGTACTGGAATCCGGAATTTTCAAGAAGAGCCAGAGGATTTGCCACATATGCAGTCATCAAAGAATTAGGCACAAAAGGAATTGAAGAACTCATCGATCGCACCTGCGCTCATGCACGGAGCATCGTAGAACAAACGGGTAAATTACCACACACTGAAATTGTGGCCATGCCTGTCATCAATCAGGGGTTGATTCGCTTTTTAGATCCAAATGGAAAAAGTGAAAAAGACCATGCCGCTTTCACAGAAAAAATTATTCATGAAATCAACGAAACAGGTGAAGCCTTTTTTCAACCTGTGACTTTCAAAGGAAAAAGATGCATGAGAGTATCAGTCAGTGGATGGAGAACGAATGAGGAAGATGTGAGAAGGACAGTTGCAGCTATAAAGGCTGCGGTTAACCCCTAAATCCCAACTTGTTGTTGAGCGTAGGCTTTGCCTACGTTCGTGCGTTTTCAAAACTCTGTTTTGAATAAAGTCATTTTTTCGCAAAACCGAGTTTTGCTAACACTCCGACGTAGGCACAGCCTACGCCGAACAATTCCATTTTAAATATTTTGGCAAGACCAAAATATTTAATAATAAGCTACTCACTACTCGTTATTCGTTATTCGTTTCTCGTTACTCACTACTCGTTATTCGTTACTCGTTATTCGGTACTTATTCCCGTACACTCAAAATAAACCCCACCCGAAAAACATTTTCAATACTGATCCTCGGATCCTTCCCCAATAATTTTCGAAGTCGCGAAATGAATACATCAAAACTTCTGCCGAGGAAATAATCTTTTTTACCATAGATCATCTCGACAGCATCATCGCGTCGAAGAATTTGATTTTGATTGAGACAAAGAAGACGAAGGACTTCATTTTCTTTTTCAGTCATCCGCCACATTTCTCTCTGCCAGGTCAATTGCTGTTTGGAATAATCAAACACATAATCACCGATAGAATAGGTGCAGACAGTATTTTGCATATCTTCTGCATTTGCACTCTCCTTTCTTCGGGTCATGACATGGATCCTACATAACAATTCTTCTTCATCAAATGGCTTACGGATATAATCTTCAGCACCAAGTGCAAAACCATGTAGCATGTCTTCTTTCAGTGATCGTGCAGTCAGAAAAAGAAATTTCACATTCGGATCGGTGGCTCTGAGTTTTTTTGCAAGGACAAATCCATCCATTTTTGGCATCATCACATCAAGCAGACATAGATCGAAAATACCAGGCTTGTAGGCTGCCAGGGCTGCTTCTCCATCCTTTACAAGTTCCACAGCAAAGCCTTCTCCTTCCAGAAGTGTTGAGATTAAATAGCCCATGCTGGTATCATCTTCGACGACCAGGATTCTGGTTTCTTTTAGCATAGATGATCAGCTCATATGGGGTAAGTAAATCGTAAAGCAACTTCCTTTATTGACTTCGCTATCCACGTGGATGAATCCTTTATGTAGTTCGATGATTTTTTTTACATACGTCAGACCAAGACCAAATCCTTTTTCTGCATGAAGATTTCCGGTTTGTACACGCCGGAATTTTTCAAATATATGCTCGTGTTGTGAAGAAGGAATGCCGATGCCATTATCTTCAAACGAAATCATGATTCCTTCCTTTTTTTCTTTCGTGGAAATAGATATTTGTGGCCTATCACCTGCATATTTCAATGCATTTTCCATCAGGTTGCGAAACACATTTGTAAGATGTTGTTTGTCACCAAATATTTCCAGGTCATCTGGTATGGATTCAATGTCCACTGTTGCAATTTGTTCGTCGATTTGAATTTCAAGATCATGTCGCACCGTGGTGAGAAGTGATTTTAAATGTATCTGTTCGCGGTTCAGATCATATTTGCGATTATCGAGTTTGGCCAAGTGAAGCACTCGTTCTACCTGTTCAATCAATTTCGAATTCTCTCTGGAGATGATATCCAGCATTTTTTCACTTTTTGGACTGGTGATGTCTTTCGAAAGAAAATTGGCAGCCAGACTGATATTAGTCAACGGTGTCCTGAATTCATGCGCCATATTATTGTAGATATCAACATTGGTCTGTAGCAATTTTTTTTGTTTTAATAGCCACCAGTTGGCGAGCAACAATACGATCGCTGTAAAAAGTAAAATCATTACACTGGATGCGATCATAAATTTTAAGTTTCCCGTCAAAAATTTTTCTTTATCAGGAAAATCCAATTTAATGGAGGCTTCTTTTTGATTGCTTTGTGTAGGGATATTGACGACACAGCAAGTTTGACTTTTTGTGTTTACTTGATCTCCATTCGACTGCGTCAAACTGTAATTCAGATCGATATTGTAAAAATCAAGTGTCTTTCGAAGGTCTGTTTGAAAGTCCTCATTGTGTACAAGCGACGATTGAGGTGAAGTCAAATCGTCTAAATTATCAGTACCCGGAATCAGTGATGCGATTTTGTCACATGACATTACGTTGCAAATAGAACCTCCTCCATATTCTTCAAGTGTAGAGCAAAGTGCCATGCTGGCCCGTTGCATAAAGATTTCATCAGAGAGTTTTCTTGAGTGGTCTATCCATTTGTATTGGAAAATAACCAGCCCTATCATCGCCAGTGTTGAGGCAGAGATCAGGATGGCCACATGATTTATCTTCCATTTCATCCCGCAAATTAACGGTACCTATTGGCTTGATGGTGCTTTATAACAAGTTTTTAACAAGTGGGTAACAGGTGGATGACAGATTCAGAAAGGGACCAGGGATAGTTTTGTCAGGTCAAATTATTTTTCAACCATTAAATCTGAATGAAAATGAAAACTGTTTTAATGATTATGTTACTCATCGGAGGCTTTGCAATCCAACAGGCTGATGCTCAAAAATGTTGCATACCATGTCCTCCCGGATGTTGTCTTTCATCATGCTCAAAATCTGCCAAGGGCTCTGCAGCTGATGTGAAAACTGCTCAGCCTATTGAAGCGAGCTTTGCTTCCTTTTTAGTTGCAGCCAACGAAACATTGGGTGAAAAAGGTTCTCCTTATGATATGAAAGCCTGCCAACCTTTATGTCAACCAGCTTGTCAGGCTAAAACCGTCCCAACTTCTTTGTGCCAGGCTTCAAATGGTGTAGGTTTGTTCCCATCTATGGAAGCTCCTAAAGGAGTGAAGGAAAAGAGCTAAATATTCACATTGCCATTTGAAAAATAAATGTGCCTGATCAAATATTGATCGGGCTCATTTATTTTATTGTATAACGTTTTACCCCTAAATCCCCAAAAGGGGACCTTATTATTTTTGGTACTATTAATCTGAGTATAAATTTATTTGTTCAGACAAAAAGTCCCCTTTAGGGGATTTAGGGGCAAAAGAACCCCAATCCGTTTTTTGGGGCGGATACAGCGCCTATATCGAAGATCCTGAATCAAACCTCTGGGAATTCGCGTACAATCCTTCCCTTGAAATGGATAAAAACGGAATCATTATATCACATCTATAAATTAATTATTAATTAAAAAATCTTCTAAATAATCAATTATTCACTTTTTCCCACTCTTGCAATCTTACTGTCTTACTCTCTTACCGTCTTACACCCTTACTTAAGGAAGTCTCCATCGATGATGAGAAGCCTTGTTCCTTCTGTAGAGTTGGAACGATGTGAACTAAGATTATCTGATACGATATACGACATTCCCGCTGACAACTCAAATTTTTCACCTGTTTCCATTTCGCTGGTAAAACTCCCTTCAAGACAATGTACGATATGCCCTTTTTTGCACCAATGATCAGCCATAAATCCTGCAGAATATTCAACGATGCGGACTCTGAGGCCGGGATATTCAACTCCCCGTTGAAAAGAAACTCCACCAGTCCCGGCTTTTTCTTTTTTAGAAAATGTTGACCAATCAATAAGTGTAAAGGGAATATTCATAACTAAAAAAATTTCAAATGAGTTGAATAGAACTCAAAGTAACAACCTATTTATAATTCTGCAAATCCGATCAATCCCTTACATAGATTATTATAACTCCCCTCTCTCCCGGATAGGCTGTTTTTATCAACTTATACTGTAAAAAGAGAGGGATGGGGGTGAGTTGCCCGGAAATCAAAAGACTTGGGTGAAATGTAGTATGAGGATGAGTCAAAACAAGCTGTGCACTGAAGATATTCGAAACGATATGACATACCGTCACAGAGTAGCAGTCAAAACGAAAGCTTCCAAAGTGAAAATAATCGTTTAGTGAAAACTCGACAAAATATTATACACCGACGTCACAATTATAATCACACCCACAAGAAACATCAGCACCCTTGGCTTAATGAACCTGACAAAATAAGCACCAAGCGGAGCAGCGATCACACCTCCCAGTATCAACCCTAAGATCGTCTTCCATCCCGCCATCCCAACAAAAAACAAGAAAACACCTGTGCTCGCAAACGTCACAAAAAATTCTGCTGTATTAACTGTTCCGATTGTTAATTGTGGTGTTTTCCCACGCTGTATAATATTTGATGTCACGATCGGGCCCCAGCCACCTCCGCCTATCGCATCGAGCATGCCACCGAAAAATCCAAGAGGAGATACATTTTTTATTTCATCTTTAAATAAAGGCTCACGTATACTTTTTATTAAAATGAGGATACCGAGAATAAGCAGATAACCGGCAATGAATGGCTTTACCACTTTGCCATCAAATACGTTGGAAAGCAGAAATGCACCCACTACAGATCCGATCACACCCGGGATAGCCAAACGAAGAAAAAGTTTCTTATCCACATTCTTCAGTGCAAGATGCGAGAGGCCAGATACCCCAGTAGTAAATACTTCCGATGTATGAACACTTGCAGATGCCACCACCGGGGGAATACCCAGATGCAAAAGAAAAGTTGTACAACTCACACCATACGCCATGCCCAATGTTCCATCAATAATCTGTGCAGCGAAACCAGCAAGGACAAACAAAAAGAATTCGGTATCAAACACAAATCTCAGATTCTCACCAGACTTAAAAAATTGCCATATCAGCCAGCCCACAATAAGGACCTTTAAAGCCAGTATGACAAAAGTGATATGCCTGAATCGAAGTCCTTCCATGTTTTTTTTAAATTGACCATGGACGATAGACCATGGACCATTGTTTGTTTATTGTTTATTGTTTATTGTTTATTGTTTATTGTTTATTGTTTATTGTTTATTGTTTATTGTTTATTGTTTATTGTTTATTGTTTATTG